>JAFGPR010000175.1 GCA_016936095.1 Ignavibacteriales bacterium
TAAACTCATTTAGTGACCATGTTTTTGATCGCTAAAAAACCAAAATCCAATGTATCGATAGCTATTAGGGGGTCAACATGCTCCGGAATATCCATTTAAAGCCAAATCCGCAATTTAGCGGTAGTTGCCGTAGTTGCGAACCTTCCAAAACGCCCGACGTGCCAAATGCACTATTGCGGTTTGTTGCCCAGTTATTTATTTAGTTTTTTCTTTCTTCTTAATTCTCTATAGAAATAAATGATAAAAATACCTATAAACCAGAATGGCCAAATCTTAATCAGAAGCAATAAAAAGTCGATAAATCCATACCAACCTTTAGATAATGATTGTTTTATTCTTTCTGAGAAGCTATCTCTTTTTTCAGGATTGTATTTGAAGTCTTTTTGCTGACGAATATTTAGATTAAGTGTACTATAGTCAACTAAATCACTTAAATACTTCAACTTTCCTGTGGTGCTTTCAATTTCTTCTTCTAATCGTCGTATCTTTTCTTCGACCTCTAGTATTTCTTTAACGTTTGTTGCTTTCTTTAATAGTTCCTGATACCGTTTAAGATAAGCTCGTTTGTTTTCAAGTCGTATTTCCAAATCTATAAATTGGTCGGTTACATCTCTTGCATCAATTTCTTTGTACAGTATCTCTCCATTGCCTGATTGAATCGCATGAACAAAACTTTCAAAGTTTGAAGAAGGTATTCTAATTGTCAAATTATATGAAGATTCCCAATCGGAATTATTCATGTTTTCATTGGAGTAGTAAGCACTATACTGTTTAACCAGTGAATCAACTTTAGCTTTGGTTAATTCCAGGTCAGTAACTTTTAATCCAATTCTACCATCTTTAATTATTTTCTTTTTAACCACTTCTTTGGTTTTCAAAGGAGGCATCGGTGGCGGAGGAGGATTAACAGCTTCTTGTCTGGTTACTGGCGCAATTTCTTCTTCTAAGAAAATATCTGCATCGCTGTAACCTTCCAAAGATGGCTCCTGATGACAGGAAATTGCTAATAATGATATAAACAATAATTGGATTATTCTTTTCATAGTTAAGAATTGAGTTGATTAACTATTAGATTTTTACGTTATATTTTTTTGATTTGAGCACAACAGTAAATTATATGTTGTCGTAGCGGATTGCGGGTGATTGCCTGTCCAGCACGGACTGAGACAATCACTCGAGAATCCGAGCTACGCTTACCATAGAAACCGCTATACAATATATAAAATGTTAACGCCTGGCTTTAATTCATTTGTATCATTTCAGTCAATTCAATTTTTTTAATCAAATGGTTTATTCCGACCTCATGCATTTCGTTGTATGATTTTCTAAAATAATCTACTGCCTTAAATAATTCCTGATTGTTTTCGGATTTATCTATTTTTAATTTTATTGCTAATTTGTCTTCTTTATCTCCCTCTCCTTTAATTATTAAGTTTTCACGAAGATGATACTCTTTTGCATTATTATAAGTCTGAACTAACCATACCATTGTATAAATAAATTTCCTCAAGTCTTTGTCTTGAATATTCAGCGGTAATACGTCCTCAACATCATCTATTAAACCTTGTAAAGTGTATTTTGAATTTTTTATGGAGTTATAAATTTCAGTATGTTTTATTTTGAGGTACATAAGTAAAACAAACAGACTAGGTATTAGATAATGATTTGGAACAAACAGAAGCAAGGCTAGTCGAGCATGAGCAAATATTTTTTCTTGTACCCTCAACGGAAGTTGGCCATAATGAAATAAAGCTATTATAAAATCAACGAAGCTCGATTTATCATATTGGAATACATTATATCTCAATCTTTCTTCGTTAGAGAAAAATTTATCAAATTGAAAATAGTCATAGAGATAATTGCAGAATAATTTTGTGTCAGGTTCTGGAATGGAATATTCTATATCAATAAACCTTCTTAAATATTCATTGGCATCTATTAAATCGCTACCGTAGACCCCTCTAACAGCATTTCCTAATTGGATTTTATCAATTGATAAAACAAACACTATTCCGGGCACTGAAAACAAGTGTTTTATTTGCTCTAATAACTCAACAGCATAGTTTGGTCTGCATCTGTCCAATTCGTCAATTATGAAAACGACAGGTTTACTTTCAGTCGTTTGTGAAACAAATTTGTTTAAAGAATCTTTGAATTCTAAAATGCTATTCTTTTTTCGTGTATAAATTTCGATTTGTTCCTGAAGTCCATCTGCTACATTGCTTGAAGTCTGATTTATGAATTCTTTCACGAACTCATTACCGACATGTTTCTCCACCTGAGTTTTAAGTACTCCAAGTGCTAAACTTTTTGCTAGGGGAACTGCTTTATTGATAACTTTTTTAAATGATTCTTCGTTTTTTGAAGTTTTTAATTCCTTTAATTCAGAAATAAGTGTCACTAAAATATCTTGCTCGAAGTCATTTTCCCATGCATTAAAGTACAAGGTTTTATAGTCATTATTATTTAGGTGTTGCTTCCACATCTTTACAAATGTGGTTTTTCCCGTTCCCCATTTGTTATCAATTGCCAATACAAATCCTTCATTGAAGTTTTTTATTATATCAGTCAATACGAAAGCATATTGTTTTCTTTCTAATTTACAATTTAAGAAAGGATCCGATTCATTAATTTCTATATCGTTGTGTCTTATTTTCATATCTGTAGAGTGTTTAACTTGGCGTTAACTATTCCATAACCGCATTGCGTTTATATCTATCATAAAAATAGGATTTTGAGTTTAATAAAAACATAACAATTGACCGAATAATCTGATTAGTTGATAAAAACAAATAAAAAGCAGCATTATAAGGGATTAAAAAGTGGCACTTCAATTATTTAAAGAGGGGTGATACAGAGCGATGGCTATGCTGTTTATATATTCTTTCGCCAATAGCTGGTCTTCTTTTTAAACAACAAACA
>JAFGPR010000176.1 GCA_016936095.1 Ignavibacteriales bacterium
AGACTTTTATCTCTGGAAATTTGGGAAAAGTTTTATTGACTATAATTATATTACTTCAGCTAAGTTCATTGATAATGGTAACAGAGCTTTTATTCCAAAGTCAGATAACATTAATTTTATTTCTGAATTTTTACCAACGAATAAAGCTTATAACTGGCCAAATCCTGTTTATGAAGATGAAACCAATATTAGATACTATGTCTCAGAAGATTCAAAAATTGTAATTAGGATTTTTGATCTTGCTGGTGATTTGGTTGCTAAACATGAAGCAGATGCAAGAGGTGGATATGATAATGAATTTGTATGGAATGTATCGGATATACAAAGCGGAGTTTATTTTGCAAATATAGAAGCAACAAGTGTTACTGGTAAAACAAGTAATACAGTAATTAAAATTGCAGTAATTAAATAATTCACAATTATAGTAAAAAGATAATGCGAAAAATATATATACCTTTCCTTTTCCTGTTGACTTTTAATTTTATTAATGCTCAATTTGATGAGTATTATCCTGAGTATTCTTGGTACACTATTAAATCAAAACATTCAGAAGTGCACTACCATCTCGAGGCAGAAAGGACAGCACGAATTGTTGCAAAAATAATTGATGAAATTTGGGATCCAATTACAACTCTTTATCAGTATGAACCTGAAACTATACATTTTGTAATCAAAGATATAGACGACTTTTCTAATGGTGCGACATATTTCTTTGATAATAAAATTGAATTGTGGTCTTCTGCACTCGATACAGATTTAAGAGGAACACATAATTGGTTAAGAAATGTTGTATCTCACGAGTTTACTCATATGGTTCAGATTCAGTCAGCGATGAAACTAGGAAGAACAATCCCGGCTATTTATTTACAATTTTTAAATTACGAAGATAAACGACGTCCTGATGTGCTTTATGGTTTTCCTAATTTTATTATGTCTTATCCAGTTGCTACATTTAATATACCAGCTTGGTTTGCGGAAGGAACTGCCCAGTATCAACGAAAGGAATTTAATTATGATAGTTGGGATTCACATCGTGATATGATTATCAGATGTTATGCATTTGAGAATAAATTATTAACCTGGAACGAGATGGGTGTATTTAGCAAAACAAGTTTAGGTAATGAATCAGTTTATAATAGTGGATTTGCTCTTATATTATTCATAACACAAAAATATGGTGAAGATAAACTTCGACTTATTTCTGAAAAATTAGGTTCATTTACAAATTTTACAATTGATGCAGCATTTGAGGATGTTCTTGGTAAATCAGGTGTGGAAATTTATAGTGAATGGAGTAATTATGTTAAAGAAGATTATAGCAATAGAATTAAATCAGTGATCGAGAATAGAACAGAAGGTGAAAAAATAATTGATGATGGATTTGGAAATTTCTATCCAGTTTTTTTACAAGATGATCAAAGAATAATTTATGTCTCTAACAAAGGTGCTGATTATTTCGGAATATCCAATTTATATCTTTATGATTTAAATACAAAAAAGAGTAAATTTCTCGAAACAGGTGTCCGCTCAAATTTAAGTTACATCCCAAACCAAAATAAAATTATTTATTCTAAGCTTACACGAGAAAACGAAAATTGGGTTGAGGTTCACGATATATATGTTTATGATATTGACGAAGATGAAGAGACAAGATTGACACAAGGTCTTAGAGCAAACAATCCTTCGGTATCTCATGATGGGAAAAATATTGTTTTTGTTTATCAGAAAGATGGCACAACAAATCTTGGTATTGTTGATATTAATGGAAAAAATTTCAGAACAATAACACTTTTTGGTAATGGTGAGCAAGTCTATAATCCCAAATTTACAATAGATGATTCTAAGATTATTTTTGATTATACAATTACAAGCAAACGTGATATTGCTATAATCGATACTTCTGGGGCTAATTTAGAATTATTATTGAATGGGGAATATGAAGAACGTGATCCCTTTGTCATTTCTGAAAATTTGATTTTGTATTCTTCCAATGAAACAGGGATTTATAATATTTATTCTTATGACTTAAAATCAAAAGAGACAAAGAGAGTTACAAATGTTATCGGTGGAGCTTTTATGCCAAGTGGAAATTCAAAAGGTGATATTTGTTATTCTGGTTATACATCTGATGGATATAAAATATTTCAAATTTTAAAAGCAGAACAAGGGAATGTACTTGAAGAGAAAAAATATATCTGGAAGAATAATCCACCATTGAATACAGAAATACCGAATGGGGATATCAATAACTATGACATTTATTCATTGATAAATTTTGATGATACAAAAGTACCAAACTATGAAGCAACAAAATATAAAGGCTCATTCAGCAGATTGTCAGTTTTACCTTTTATTCGTTATGATAATTATAATACATCAAACTCTATTATCGATAGAATAAAACCAGGAGTATATTTGCTCTCAAGTGATATGTTGAACAGATTTTCTATTTTTGCTGGTGGCTCTGTAAATACCAGAGGGGAGCGAGATCTATTTTTACAATTAGATTATAGAGATAAACTCCCACTATTATTTGATCTTGGATTGAAACCGCAATTAACCGCAGAATTATACAGCATTAGTAGAAAAGCGAATGTTGATATTTTTTTCGGTATAGATTCAACGAGTGGTGATTTCAAGTACGATTATAAGATTAAGACTGATGTTACTTATGATTTATTTGAATTTGATTTTGTCGCAAAGCACAAAATATTTTCCATCGCTAACGAAATAGAAACAAGATTTATATTTAGTTCTTATACTGCAACACTTGGTAGTTTTATTTTACCCGATGAAGACAATACATTATATCCTTCAACAAAAGATACTTATTTAATTGGTCGTAACATCCAAGTTAAATTTACTCATAATGGTTTGCTACCTCATGTCGATTCAGAAATTAATCCGATTGGTAGAAAAGTTGAGTTTCAATACAACTATGAATTTAATAAATTCAATTCAGAAAGCGAGTATGAGGTTGAAGATGGAATGTTGATCCCAAAGTATGGACATTTTAATTTTCATCGTGTTGAGTTAAATTGGAAAGAACATTTAGGACTATTTGCAAGTCACACTTTAACACTCGGTGTTAGAGCAGCAAGTATTTTAGGCCCCGAAGTTCCCGATTTCTTTGATTATTATCTTGGTGGCTTAATTGGAATGAAAGCATATCCATTCTATGCGATAAGTGGAAATGAATTAATTTGTATAAATCTTACATATCGTTTTCCATTGTTTCGTAATATCGATTTTAAATTAGGACATTTATATTTAGATAAAATATTTCTAAGTATTTACGGAGACTATGGTGATGCTTGGACTGGTATTGCTCCAAAATTCAATTCACTAAAGAAAGGTGTAGGAGCTGAAATAAGAATGAGTTTGATATCCTTTTATATGTTCCCGACAAGTATATTTTTGAATGCATCATATTCATTTGATGAATATACAAGAGTTGTGCATGGCGAAGATATAAAATATGGTAAAGAGTGGCAGTTTTACGGAGGAATTCTTTTTGACTTTTCTTTTTAATTAATTTATCCGAGTTTCAGATGTAATAAATTTGGAGTTCCTATGAAAAATATGTTTTTTGTATTGTTGTTTTTTTCTGTGATGAATGTATTCCCACAGAATACAGATTCTATTTTTTCAGGTAATATATACTTTGACTCACAAATAGCATTCGAGAATACAATTAATAAATATGAAATTAATATTAAGGAAAAAGGAGAAAAGTCGGTTTTTTTATCGGCACTTTTATCATTTGCTTTGCCAGGTGCAGGAGAATTTTATGCAGAAAGTTTTTGGAAAGCAGGATTATTTTTTGCAGTAGAAGTAGCATCAATAGCAACTGGAATTATTTATAATAATAAAGGTAACGACCAGACAGCATTCTTCGAAAATTATGCTGATGAAAGATGGAGTGTAGCAAAATATGCTAAGTGGACTTATGATAATAGATTGTCCGATGAACAAAAATTAAATTATCAAAATTTATTTTATGATGTTCAGAAAACTCAAGTTAATTGGGCTGTATTGAATAATATGGAAAGGGAAGTTGATGGATACTCACATAGTCTTGCTCCTTATGGTGATCAACAATATTATGAAATGATAGGTAAATATTCGCAATTTAATACTGGTTGGGATGATTTTGATTTATCAAATACTACCTATGCTTATCCTGAACCTGTAACCTCACATTTTAATTATTATTCAGGATTGAGAGGTACGGCTAATGATTATTACGGTATTGCTCAAACTGCAGTTGTTGTAATTGTTGCTAATCATCTGCTTAGTGCATTAGATGCAGCTTGGACTACTAGTAATTATAATAAAAGTATACAGATATCTGCTGAAATAGATAGAATAATCTTAGCAAATCAAAGAATATATTATCCTAAGCTCAATTTACAATTTAATTTTTAAGTAAAATGAAATTACCATTAATTATTATTGTCGGAAGACCAAATGTTGGAAAATCAACATTATTTAATAGATTAACCAAGAGTAGTAAAGCAATTGTTGATGATGTTAGCGGAGTAACAAGAGATAGAATATTTGGTGAGGTTGATTGGAATGGAAAAGCTTTTCAAGTCATTGATACAGGTGGCTATGTCCCGAAATCTGATGATAAGTTTGAGATTGCGATAAAGGAACAAGTCGAATTTTCAATCGAAGAAGCTCAGGCTATTTTCTTTGTCGTTGATGGTAAAATAGGACTTAATCCGCTTGATCATAATATTGCTAAATTGCTTAGAAAATACAATAAACCCGTTTTTCTTCTCATAAACAAGCTTGATACTCCACAGCATTCTATGTATATGTCAGATTTTTACAAATTAGGATTTGCAAAGTTGTATGATATTTCAGCATTAAATGGACGCAACCTTGGTGATTTATTAGATGATGTTTGTGAGTCAATAACTTTTCAACTATTATCTGATGAAGAAGATAGACGTTTGCGTATTGCAATTATTGGAAGACCTAATGTTGGAAAATCATCCTTGACAAATGCTTTGCTTGGTTTTGATAGAAGTATTGTTACAGATATTCCGGGTACTACGAGAGATAGTATAAATTCAATATTAAAATATTACAATGAAGAAATTGTTTTAATTGATACAGCAGGTCTAAGGAAAAAAGCTAAAATAAAAGAAAATTTAGAGTATTATTCAATGGTCAGAACTTACCGAGCTCTAATGGAATGTGATATAGCAGTAATTTTAATTGATGCAACTACTGGACTAGATGCACAAGATAAGAAAATTATATTTGAAGCTGAGCGACGTAAAAAGGGGATAATTCTTGCTATTAACAAGTGGGATCTTATAGAGAAAGAAACTAATACTGCAAAAAAATATGAAGAGGAAATTCGACATAAAATTGAATATCTAAATTATCTTTCAATTATCTTTATTTCTGCATTAACAAAACAAAGGATATTTAAATTAATTGAATTAGCAATTGATATTGATAAAAGAAGAAAAATGAAAATAAATACATCTGAATTGAATGATACCTTATTACCGGAAATAATAAAAAATCCTCCACCAGCCACTTCTACAGGTAAAGAAATAAAAATTAAATATATAACGCAGGTAGGAACTCATTATCCGATTTTTATTTTCTTTTCAAGTAATGCAAAACAAGTACCAGATAACTATAAAAAGTTTTTAGAGAATTTAATTAGAAAGAAATTTAATTATAGCGGTGTAACGATTACTTTAACTTTTAAGGATAAATAAAAAGAATTAATAACATATTTTAAAAAAGGCTGCCCGGAAGAGCAGCCTTTTTAGGTTATTATAATTTCATTCTTTTTATCTCAACTCTTCTATTTTGAGCTTTACCTTCAGTTGTTGAATTCGTAGCTATTGGATAATCTTCTCCCATACCTACTGGTACTAGTCTATCTCGACTAATACCTTTTAATATAAAGTAATCAACAACTGACTGTGCTCTCCTTTGGGAAAGTCCTAGATTATAACTTGAAGAACCAACATTATCAGTATGTCCTTCAATTCTCCATTTTGAACCAGGCATTAAATTCATCGTTTCCACTATTTTATCAAGTGGACCAAAAGCTGAAGGTAATAGATCAGCCTTACCTGTTTGGAAATTAACTCCTGCTTCTTCTGTTAATACAATAGTCATTTCTTCTTCGCAACCCCATTCATCGACTTTTGCACCAAGTTTTGAATTTGGACATCTGTCCTTATAATCTGGTACACCGTCTTTATCAGTATCTAATGGACAACCATCAGCGTCCACTGGGGCACCTAATGGGGTGTTTGGACATTTATCCTTATAATCTGGAACACCATCTTTATCTGAATCAGGAGGGCAACCATCCTTATCTACTTGAACTCCTTTAGGAGTATTTGGACATTTATCTTTATTATCAGGGACGCCATCATTATCAGAATCATTCTCACAACCAACTTCATTTACTTTCACACCTTTTGGAGTGTTAGGACATTTATCCAAATAATCAGGAACACCATCCCCATCAGTATCCTTTGGACAACCATCCTTATCAACTGGTGCACCTTTAGGAGTATTTGGGCATTTATCAAGATAATCGGGAACGCCATCTCCATCTGTATCAATTGGACAACCATCAGCGTCAACCTTTACACCTTTAGGAGTGTTAGGACATTTGTCTTTCGAATTTGGGACTCCATCGTTATCTGAATCAGCATCACCAAATAATGATATCTGTAAACCAAGTGTTGCTGATACAAAAGCATCATTTTTTGAACCGGCTTCTAAATCATCTAAGAAATCGTTACTTGGAAAATAAAGTGTACCAGATAAATCAAGTAGGAACCACTTGGCAAGCATTATTTTAAACCCTAATTCAAAATTATAAGTTAGATGATAACCATCATATCCAAAAACTTTATAACTAGATAAATTGTCTTTATCTATAGCCTGCTCTGGATTATACCAGGTGCAAGAAGCTCCTGCAAACAAATATGGGAAGAAAGATTCACCCATCATCATTGTGTAGATAAATCCACCACCTGCATATTGAAAATTTGTTCTTAATTCTGGAAAAGCATATCTCTCATCATGACCATATAAGGTTCCAAAACCACCAAAAGCTTTTATACCAAATACATTAGTTATTCCAAATAAGCTTTTATAAGTATTTGGTAAGTAATATTCAATAGCTCCGCGTGTTACAAAACCTGGATCCCAATTTTCGTAATCACTACCTAAAGCAGTAACACCACCACCAAGAATTATGTTTAAAGTTCCTGCTAATGGATGTCTTGTTTGACCATTAGCAAAATTAACGAGAAGTATAAATACTGCAGTAAAGATTGCAAATTTTTTCATTTGTCCTCCACAAGTTTATTAATTGTTTATAAAAATTTTTTCATAATTAACAATAGTATATTAAACTTATACAAAAATAGTAATATTAAATTATAAATGAAAGCTTTTCTTGTTTTTTTTTGTGAAAAAATAATAGTAAGTTTAAATATTAAATTTGAGCAGATTATATAATTAACTGCTACATATATTTTTAATTAACAATTTAAGGACTTGATCATGAGACAGGTACCTAGAATCACTCATAATTTTTCAATTCTTAATATTTGCAAAGGAATAACTCTTTCCAAAAATTTTTTCATCCTTGTATTATTTCTAAATAACTTAAATAGTAGTTATACAGAGGTAATATTATGAAAAATATTACTGACTTAATTCGAATGAAAGAAAGGAAAGAATTAATTTCATTTATTACTTGCTATGATTATTGGTCGGCAAAAATTATTAGTGAAACTGATATCGATGCAATTTTAGTCGGTGATAGTGTTTCGATGGTAATGCATGGTTACGAGACAACAATAAATGCAGATATAAATATGCTTGAATTACACGTTAAAGCGGTGAGAAGGGGTGCAAAAAACAAATTTATTGTAGCTGATATGCCTTTCCTTGCTCATAAAAAAGGGAAAAAGAATACTATGAATAATGTTGACAGACTAATGAAAGCGGGAGCAAATGCCATTAAGATTGAAGGTGCAGAAGGACAACTTGATATAATTGAATATATCATCAAGTCTGGAGTACCTGTTATGGGTCATCTTGGATTGACACCTCAATCTATTAACATTTTTGGTGGATATAAAGTTCAAGCAAGAGAAGAAGAGGAAATGAATAAACTTTTAAATTCTGCGATTGCATTACAACAAGCGGGATGTTTTAGTATAGTCCTTGAACTTGTTCCAGCAAGTATAGCAAAAAAGATTACTGAGAAATTAAATATTCCTACTATTGGTATTGGTGCAGGTCCAGATACTTCGGGTCAAGTACTTGTTCTGCAAGATATGTTAGGATTGAATAAAGAATTTAAACCAAAATTTTTACGAGAGTATTTAAATGGATTTGAACTGATTAAACAAGCGATAGACAATTACAATTCAGATATTAAGTCGAAAAAGTTTCCTTCGGAAAAGGAGAGTTATTAATGTTAAAAGTAATTTACGATTTGAATGAATGGGTTGAAATTCGAAAAGAGGCAATAAGAGAAAATAAATTAATTGGTTTTGTCCCAACGATGGGAGCATTACATCTTGGACATAGAGCATTGATAGAAAGAAGCCGTAGAGAAAATGATATTGTTGTCGTAAGTATATTTGTTAATCCGACTCAATTCAATGATGCGAATGATTTGAAAAAATATCCCAAAACTTATGATGATGATCTAGAAATGTTGCAAGAGTGTAATGTTGATTACTTAATTTTTCCAAATTATGAAAATATGTATCCTGATAATTATCATTATAAAATTATAGAAGATGATTTTAGTACAAAATTATGTGGAGCAAGTCGTCCAGGGCATTTTGATGGTGTCCTGACCGTTGTTATGAAATTATTAAATATAATTAAACCAACTTGTGCATATTTTGGTGAAAAAGATTATCAACAATACAAATTAATTGCAGGAATGGTAAAAGCATTTTTTATGGATGTTGAGATTGTACCATGTAAAACTGTTCGTGCTGAAGGTGGTCTTGCTTTAAGTTCAAGAAACAAATTATTGACTAAAGATGAATTAAAAATTGCACCTTTATTTAATAAATTTTTAAGTTCGAATCTAAGTATTCCAGAAATAAAAATGGAGTTAGAAAAAAACGGTTTCAAAATTGATTATATTGAGGAAATAAATAATCGCCGCTTTGGAGCGGTGTTTTTAGGAAAAGTGAGGTTGATTGACAATGTTGAAATATAAAATCTTGGTAAAAATTAGTGGTTCTATTGCTGCTTATAAAATTGCTGACCTTATTTCAAAATTAATGCAGAATAATTTTGAAGTTCAAACTGTTGTTACTTCTAATGCACTGAATTTTATTGGTAAAGCAACACTTGAAGGATTGACTGGAAAGCCGGTTTATACCGATTCATTTGAAGACGGTAAAATGATGAGTCATATAAATCTAATGAATTGGGCAGATTTAATATTACTTGCTCCTGCAACAGGCAACACGATTAATAAAATGGCGTATGGCATTGCTGATAATTTAATTACATCTTTATTTCTTGTATGGGATAAGAAAAAACCTTATCTAATTACTCCTGCAATGAACACAAATATGTATGAACATCCGGCAACACAGGATTCATTGAAAAAATTATCAGATTGGGGAGTAAAAGTTTTACCGACAGATGAAGGATGGTTAGCCTGTGGTGCTGTTGGGAAAGGGAAATTAATTGAAGTGCAGAAAATATTTGAATATATTGAAAATTCATTACTTGAGAAATCGGAAAACAAATATAAGGTTTTAATTACTGCTGGTGGAACTATTGAAAATATTGACAAAGTAAGATATATTACTAATTTAAGTACGGGTAGAACTGCATCAAAAATTGCTGAACACTTTATCAATATGAATTATAATGTTACTTATCTTCACAGTGTGAATTCACTATTGCCATTAGGTGAATTTAAGAAAATACAATTTACGGATTTTAATGATTTATCTACAAAATTATTAGATTTAATAAGTAAGAAGGAATACGACTTTGTAATTCATCCGGCTGCAGTAAGTGATTTTTCAGTAAAATCTATTTCAATAGAAGGCAGAGAACTTAA
>JAFGPR010000020.1 GCA_016936095.1 Ignavibacteriales bacterium
CTAAATGGCAGAGTGGTTGGATGTTTCATCCTGATAATATCAATCTTCATGACTGGGGTGAAGTATATTTTGAAGGATACGGTTGGGTGCCTGTTGACCAATCGTTTGGAATTCAAAATTCGTCTGACGAGAATCTAAAATACTTTTTCCTTGGAGGACTTGACGCATATCGTTTGATTGTGAACGATGATTATTCAGTCCCATTATATCCTTCAAAAATTTTTCCACGTAGTGAAACGGTAGATTTCCAGCGAGGTGAAGTTGAATGGCGATGTGGAAATCTGTATTTCGACAAATGGGATTATCATATGGATGTTGAGTATTTAAAATAAAAAATAATTCGGAAAAATATTATGACAACACGAAGAAAATTCTTAAAAAGTATAGGTGTAATCGGTATAAGTGCTACTGTACTTCCACAAGTATTAAAAGATACTCTTGGAAAAATGGATAGCACTATAACACTTAATCAACAAACTGACTATGAATTACTTGTTCCAACCTTTCTGGGCAACGATCAACGCCGTTTTTATGGAAGAGGTATACCCCAAAAGTTAAAACTTATAAATAAATTTAAATTAGGTTGTGGTCAAACCTACCGAAAAGGTATGGAAACTTGGTGTGGTGCCGGTTGGACTGGTCAGCCTGCTGTTATTAAGGACAAGGGAAAAATCTATTTAATATGCCCATCTTATGATCATCATCTTAGAAAAATAGAAATTGATTCATTCAAAGAGATTTGGCGAAATAAATTTGATGATATTCAGAAAGGCAGTCCAACAGTATATGTTGATCCAACTGCAGACGAAAACAATCGTCTTGTAATACTACAGGGAAGTCGTGGAACACTGCATAAAGAACCGTTACCTCATTTGAGAACAAGTCTTCGTGCAGTATCTTTTCGAACAGGGAAAGAATTATGGAGAATACATCATAAAAAGACAGATAGTTACAGTCAGGATAATGATAGCAGTCCAATTGATCTGAAAAATGGAGAACTGTTCAATGGCTCCGAAAATGCAATCGGATATTTTTTAAGCAGTAAAGTGAGTGATGTACTCGAATTAGATAAAATAATACAGCCAAAAATTTTAGCAGAAGTCAAATTATATGACGATGCAGATATTTCGAAACATAAACGTAATTTAGTAACTGAATCTTCTCCTTCTCGGTTTGGTGATATTATTTATGTCGCTTCTGGTGCCGGGCATGTTTACGGAATAAATATCCTCTCAAGAGAAATTGTCTTTGATTACTATACCGGTTCCGATATTGATGGATCTGCTGTAATTTCCAAAGATGGAAAGCTCTTCGCTGCAATCGAAAAAGAATATATACCTGGTAAAGGAGGGGTATTAAAACTTGATTTGCATAAGATGGACGTTGACTCTGTTGAGTGGTATTTACCAACCGGAGACAAAAATTTCTCAAGTTGGAAAGGTGGAATTATCGGTTCAGTGGCATTGAATGATGAATATAACGATGGTGAATTTCCATACTTATTTGCAACTAATACTATCGAAGGTAAATTATATATTGGTTCACAAGATCAAATAACAGGTGAAAAAGTTGATGATCCTTTGAAAAAAAATAAATGTGATAAACCGGTTGTTGCTGTTGGTAATAATATTGGGACTTCCATCACCACACCGATTTTCACGGACGGAAATAAACTTGTTTCAGCAACTTATGATGGTGTAAATCTATTCGAAATTCATTATGAAAATGCAAAGTCTAGTGATAAAAATACAGTTCAAAATAAAAAAGGAGAATATTTCAAAATAACACTGGAAAAAATTGATAAATTTATGCCAGGTGTTAGTTTCGAAGCAACACCAGTAGTGTGGGATGGGATTGTATATGTTAATTGCCGAGATGGATATTTATATGCTTTAGGATGAAATTTTTATTATTAAGAAACCTTTGTAAAATCTGTTCAATTGACCAAATGTCATATTGAACGAAGAGAAATATCTATTTTTAATGTTTTCGAGAGACTCTTCACTTTCGTTCAGAGGAAAATTTTACAGGTTTTTCAAAGGCTTCATTAAGTGAAAAAATATAAAAAAGTGTTCACAATGAGTAAAAAGTAGTTAAAATATGCAATTTTTAGAATTAAATTATTTTAATCTAAGATTGAGGTTGCATAATTATAAATAAAAATTTATTTTTAAAAGAAGTTATTTAGAGTTTTATGATTTTTAAATCAAAAAGAAAGAAAGATTTAGAAATTCTCTTTGGAAAAACTACCAAGTTTACCAAAATGAATATTATTCCTATTGCAATCTTAACATTCCTTTTTACTTCATTATTATTTTTCTTTTTTAATTCATCTTTAAATTTATTTACTATTGGTGACGAAAAATACTATGAATTAAAAGAAAAAAATGCTTTAGTAATTAGCAAGATAGAGATACTTAAAAACCGTTTTGCAAAATCAATTAATAAATTTAAAAATATAACTGAACAAGACAATTATCTACGTCTTGCAGCTAATTTAAGTCCTCAAACGAAAAAAGAAACAGCAGTTGGACATGGTGGTGGTAATTTCAACGAAGTATTTCTAACAAGATCTAAAGATGTTAACGAATTGGTTGAAGAGGTAGATATTATCACAGGTAATTTAAATGATTTGATGATATCTAAATTATTTTCATACAATGAAATTTCTAAAAAAGCCAAAGAGAACATAAAATTGTATTCTTGTATACCCGCCATCAAACCAGCGATGGGTAGTATTAGTGGAAGACAATTTGGTGTTTACCGTCATCCAATTCTTAAGACTATGCGAATGCACGAGGGGATTGATATAGGTGGAAATCACGGAGACCCAATTTATGCTTCTGGTGATGGTGTTATTGCAGACGTTGGTTGGCATGGTGGTTATGGTCTATGCATTGATATTGATCACGGCTTTGGATATAAATCAAGATATGCTCATCTTTCAAAATCTTATGTAACTGCTGGGCAAAAAGTTACACGTGGTCAATTGATTGCTGGTATGGGAAGCACAGGATTGTCTACCTCAAATCATTTGCATTACGAAGTCCACTATCAGGGTATAAAACGCGATCCGATGTTATACTTCTTTGACGGTATAAAACTTTCCGATATAAAAGTTAATGATACTACTGATGTAAATTAACTTACCAATTTTTTTTCTTTTTACTATTTACAAATAACAAAAATTTTCATTAACTTGCATTGTAAATTTAATCATTAATCATTCATAAAAATTAAAAAGAAAACACTATGTCAGACACTTCAGATTTCAGAAATGGTTTAATTATCAAATTTAAAGGCTCCCTTTATACTATTACTGATTTTTTACATGTTAAACCCGGCAAAGGGGGAGCGTTCGTAAGATCTACATTAAAAAATTTGAGAACAGGTCGGGTATTAGAAAATACTTTCCGTTCAGGAGAATCGATCGAAATAGTCCGTGTTGAAAGAAGAAAGTTTCAATATCTTTTTAAGGAAGCTGGTGGTTTAGTTCTCATGGATAATGAAACATATGAACAGGTTACCGTTCCTGAAGATTTCTTTAGTGAAGGTGTGAAATTTTTGACAGAAGGAAGTGAAGTTGAGATTTTACTGGACGATGATGACGAGATGATATCAGGTGAAATTCCGATTTTCATTCAATTAAAAGTCATTGAAACAGAACCAGGCTTTAGGGGAGATACAGCCACCAACGTAATGAAGCCAGCGAAATTGGAAACAGGTGCGACAATTAACGTTCCTTTATTCGTGAATGAAGGAGATATACTTAGAGTTGATACTCGAACCAGCGAATATGTTGAAAGAATCAAAAACTAAATTTATTAAATTATGGATTTAGAATTAATAAAAAAGATTATCAAAATTGTTGAAAAAAGCGAAGTCTCTGAATTATCAATTCAGGAAGGTGAATTAAAACTCAAAATAGTTAAAAATTTTTATACTCCTGGTAATATCCCTTTTCAAACAAAAGTAGAATATTCACCTGAAACTTCCCAGACAATTTTAGAAAAATCTGACTCGCAGGCTATTAAAACAGAGGTAAAAGAACAAGCTACAAATGTGCATACGATCTGTTCACCTATTGTTGGGACTTTTTATCGTGCACCAGCACCAGATGCAGAACCATACATTAAAATTGGTGATATAATTTCGCCTGGAACAGTTTTATGTATTGTCGAAGCTATGAAACTAATGAATGAAATTGAATCTGATGTTAGTGGTAAGGTTGTAAAAATTCTTGTAGAAAATGAATCTCCTGTTGAATATAATCAACCTCTGTTCGAAATTGAACTAAACAAGTAATATTATTATTTCCTGAGGAATATTTGTTTAAGAAAATTCTAATAGCTAATCGTGGAGAAATTGCATTACGAATAATTCGCACCTGTAAGGAACTAGGAATTACAACAGTTGCAGTTTATTCAGAAGCCGATAAGGATTCACTGCATGTAATTTTAGCAGATGAAGCCGTTTGTATTGGACCTGCACAAAGTACCGAAAGCTATTTAAAAATTCCTGCAATTATCTCCGCTGCAGAAATTAGTAATGCTGATGCAATTCATCCTGGTTATGGTTTTATGGCTGAGAACGCAGAATTTTCTCAAATATGTAAAGATAGTGGAATAAAGTTTATCGGTCCTTCTGCGGAAATGATTCGTAAAATGGGTGATAAGGCTTTTGCTAAAACAACAATGCGTAAGTGTAGTGTTCCTGTTGTTCCTGGCAGTGATGGAATTCTAACTGATATTTCACAGGCAAAAATATTAGCGTCTGAAATTGGTTATCCGGTAATGCTCAAGGCGACTGCCGGTGGTGGTGGAAAAGGAATGAGAATAGTGTTCAACGAAAGTGAAATTGAAAACGCATTTAATACTGCTAGCCGTGAGGCAAAAGCAGCATTCAATAATGATGGTTTGTATCTTGAAAAATTTATCGAAAAACCTCGTCATGTTGAAGTTCAGTTAATTGGTGACCAATTTGGTAATATTTACACATATGGTGAACGCGATTGTTCAATTCAAAGACGTCATCAAAAACTAGTTGAAGAAACTCCATGCCCAATCATTACAGACGAAATCAGAGCCAGAATGTATGAAGCGGCTAAGTTAGGTGCTGAAGCAGTCAATTACGAAGGAGCAGGTACTATTGAATTTATTGTAGATAAAGATTTGAACTTTTATTTTATCGAGATGAATACACGAATTCAGGTTGAACATCCAATAACTGAAATGGTTTTTAATATTGATTTAATTAAGCAACAAATATTAGTTGCTGCTGGTGAAAAGGTGGCAGATCCACCAAGAACACCTCGAGGTCATAGTTTTGAATTCAGAATCAATGCCGAAGATCCTGACTTTGGATTCAGACCATCACCCGGCAAAATTTCTTATCTCCATTTTCCAGGTGGTTTTGGTGTTAGGATAGATTCCCACGTTTATAGTGATTACACTATCCTACCACATTATGATTCACTAATTGCGAAAATGATCATTTGGGGTTCTGATAGAAAACATGCCATTTTAAGGGCTAAACGTGCATTCGAGGAATTTTTAGTCGAGGGAATTAAAACTACTATTCCATTCCATCAAAGAGTACTTGAAAATGAAAATTTTATTAATTCAAATTACGATACATCTTTTATCGATCAATTATTAAATAAATGAGGTATAAAATGAACGTTCCAACAAACCTTAAATACACCAATGACCATGAATGGATAAAAATAGAAGGGAACACTGGAATCATTGGTATAACTGATTACGCTCAAAGTCAACTTGGCGATATTGTTTTTATTGACCTACCAGCAGATTTGGAGAGTATTACTTTTAATTCAACTTTTGGTACAATCGAAGCTGTAAAAACAGTTAGTGATATTAAAGCTCCTTGTACTGGTAAAGTAATCGAAATAAATCAAAAAATTCTTGACGAACCACAAGTTGTGAATTCTGATCCTTATGGTCAAGGTTGGTTTATTAAAGTTGAAATTAATGATTTGAAAGAGGTAGAGGAGTTATTAACTCCAGATGCTTACATAGACTTAATTAAGGAATAGCATATTAATTGTATTTTTAATAAGTGGGGGTAATTCCCCATTTTTAATTTGAAATAATTTTATGGTACATAAAGAAATAGTTTTAATATTAGACTTTGGCTCGCAATATACTCAACTAATTGCTCGTAGAATTAGAGAACAGTATGTATATTCTGAAATACATCCCCATAATTTATCTTTAGACAATATAAAAAAAATATCACCCAAAGGAATTATACTTTCTGGTGGACCAATGAGTATTTATGAAAACAATTCTCCTCAAATTGATCCCGAAATTTTTTCTTTAGGTATTCCGATTTTGGGAATATGTTATGGTTTACAATTAATATCAAAAACATTCAATGGCTCAATTGAACCAGCACCTTTCAGAGAGTATGGTAAAGCACATTTACATATTAAAAATAAATCATCATTATTAAAAGATATAAATGATAATTCGATAGTATGGATGAGTCACGGAGATTATTTAACTAAATTGCCGGACAATTTTACAGTTGATGCGACTTCTGAAAATTCACCATATTGTGTGATATCTGATATCGAAAAAAAAATTTTTGGAGTTCAGTTTCATCCAGAAGTGGTTCACACAGAAGAAGGTAAGAAAATTGTATCTAATTTTATATTTGATATTTGTAAATGCAAAGGTGAATGGACTCCCAAAAATATTGTTGAGCAGGATATATCAAATATAAAAAACTTAGTTAATGATGATAATGTAATATGTGCTTTAAGTGGGGGAGTTGATTCTTCAGTAGCCGCAGTGTTAGTTCACCAAGCAGTTGGCGATAAACTTATTTGTGTTCATGTAGATACAGGTTTAATGAGAAAGAATGAAAGTGAATATATTGTTAATTTGTTTAATGAAAATTACAATATTAAACTTGTTAATATTAAAGCGAGCGATATGTTTATTAGCAGACTTAAAGGAATTACAGATCCGGAAAAGAAAAGAAAAATAATTGGTAATACATTCATTGAAATTTTTGAAGAAGAGGCAAAAAAATATAGGAATGTTAAATTCTTAGTCCAAGGTACTTTATATCCTGATGTTATTGAATCGGTATCTGTTAAAGGTAAATCCTCTACAATTAAAACTCATCATAATGTCGGTGGATTGCCTAAAAAGATGAATTTAAAGCTTATTGAACCCTTCCGAGAATTATTCAAAGACGAAGTGAGAGAAGTTGGAAAAATTTTGGAATTACCTGATAGTTTATTAATGCGTCATCCCTTTCCAGGTCCGGGATTGGCTGTCAGAATTTTAGGTGATGTTACAAAAGAAAAATTAGATGTACTCAGGGAAGTAGACGAAATTTATATTAATGAAATTAAAGAAAATAATTTTTACGATCAAATCTGGCAAGCTTTTGCAGTTTTGCTACCTGTTAGAAGCGTTGGAGTTATGGGTGATTCTCGAACTTACGAAAATGTGATTGTACTAAGAGCAGTAACCTCTCTTGATGGTATGACAGCTGATTGGTTTAAATTTCCATCTGATTTTCTTGAGAAGATATCAAATAAAATTATAAGAACAGTACGAGGAGTTAACAGAGTTGTTTACGATATTAGTTCCAAACCACCAGCAACCATTGAGTGGGAATGACATCATATGAAATTGAAAGATTTGCCTTTAGATGAAAGACCACGTGAGAAATTATTGATGAAAGGAATCGAGAGTCTTTCTGAAACTGATTTAATTGCAATATTGTTAAGAACTGGTTTCAAGGGTAAATCGGTATTAAAGGTTGCAAGGGAATTATTAGAAAAATATGGAAATTTAGCATTGTTAGCAACCAAATCAGTTGAAGAATTGTCAAAAAATAAGGGTATTGGAAAAAGCAAAGCTATTGGATTATCAGTGGCATTTGAACTTGGAAGAAGGATAGAATACCAAAATAAGTGGTTTTCTAATACAAAAATCACTTCTCCAAAGGATATAGCAGAGATCTGTATCCCGATTTTGAGGGATGAAATAAAAGAAAAATTTTTGGTTGCTTGTTTGAATTCTAGTAATAAAATCATTAAATTTGCAAAGGTATCTGAGGGAAGTTTGAATTCAAACGTTGTTTACCCTCGGGAAGTATTTAAAATAGCAATTGAAAATGATTCTGCTAACATAATATTGATTCATAATCATCCGAGTGGGAATATAGAACCAAGTGAAGCCGATATTCAAATAACTAAAAAGTTAGTAGAAGCAGGAAAAATATTGGAAATTAAAGTATTTGATCATATAATTATTGCAGGAAATAAATATTTAAGCATGGTTGAAAAAAGTTTGGTTGTATTATAATAAATTTTTTATTAAATTAACCAGTAACTTTTTATCAATTTTTCAATTTAATTAACTAAATCACTTTTTAACAGGAGGATTCAAATGACCAAAATCAAAAAATTGCTTAGCGTGACTGTAGCAATTCTGTTTTTTGCTGGTACTTTTGTAGCATGCAATGGTCCAAGCGAAGAAGAAATGGCACAGCTAAATCAGCTTAGACAGGAAGTAAAATCCCTGGAGCAGCAATTAGCTGATTGCAAAAACCAAAAATCTAAAATTGAGAGAGACATCGCTGACAGACAAGCTCAATTAGACAAAGTTGAGAAAGACAAAGCTGAAACTCTAAAGAATTTAAAAACTCTAGGTTATTAATTAAAGAAAGGAGAAATTAAATGAAATTCTATAAGATCTTAGCAGCCTTGTTTGCATTGTTAATGCTCTTCTCAATTAGTACATTCGCTCAGGATGAAGAGATGACAATGGAGCAATGGGAACAAGAAATGGCTGCACTGCAAACTAAAAAAGCTCAGTTAACAACTGAATTAACTGCATGCAACAATGATGTTAATAGTTTAAAAGCTCAGTATCAAGGAATGAAAACATATGACGAAGCTATGAATGATTTATATGCTCTCGTCGGTACCGATAAAGATGGTGTTGATGCTTTCAGAAATCAAGTAAATGCTCTTGAAAGTAAAATCAACAGAAAAGAAGGACCAAAAGCTGATAGACAAGCTGAATTGGATGCATTGAAGAGGAACAAAATTAGTGCACTTCCAGAATTCTTTGACAAAGTACACAATCAATTACAAAAGAAACTTGACGCTTGGACAGAAGAAGCTCCTAAAACAAACACATATACAGTTGTTAAAGGAGATTGTCTATGGAATATTGCCAAGAAGAGAGATATTTATGATAACGCTTTCGCTTGGCCTGTTATCTACAAAGCTAACAGAGATCAAATCAAGAATCCTGACTTGATTTATCCAAAACAAGTTTTCAAGATTCCTGAATTGACAACAGATGAAAAAGCTAAATATGAAAAAATGAGAAAGAATTATAAACCAGCTCCACCTCCACAAAACTAATTCTTTAAATTTATATTAACTTTCAATAGCCCTTTTCAAATTATTGAAAAGGGCTTTATCTTATATGGAAAATAATTTACAAGTCGAAAAAATCCTTAAACTTGATAACGTTGACCTGCTGTCTCTTGTTGGACTAAACGATTCTAATATTCAACCAATTGAAAATAAATTCAGTACTACAATAACAGTTCGTGGCGAACAGGTGTTTATTAAAGGCATTAAAGAAGAAGTTGAGTTAGTAGAGAAAATTTTTAAAGAAATGATTTTTGTACTTAACACATCAGGAAAGCTAAGTCCTAAAGATGTCAAAACTATTATTCAATTAACCGTCGAAGGACAAGAAATTGTATCGGATAGCGAGTTTAATAATATTATATTATATACAAAGGATAATGTTATTAAATGTAAAACACCTAATCAGATACGCTATTATGAAAGTGTTAAGAAAAATGATATTTGTTTTGCAATAGGTCCAGCTGGAACAGGTAAAACATATTTGGCAGTTGCTTTTGCAGTGGCCGAATTAAAAAAAGGAAATGTAAGAAGAATAATTCTGGCACGACCAGCTGTTGAGGCGGGTGAAAGCTTGGGCTTCTTACCAGGCGACTTAAAAGAAAAGGTTGATCCATATCTGAGGCCTTTATATGATGCTTTACAAGATTTCCTACCTTCCGACCAATTAAAAAATTATCTTGAAAAAAGAGTAATTGAGATTGTCCCATTGGCATATATGAGGGGAAGAACTTTGAATTATGCTTATGTGATTTTAGACGAAGCTCAGAATGCAACAACTATGCAAATGAAGATGTTTCTTACCCGTCTTGGTCCAAATTCTAAAGCAATTATTACAGGTGATATAACACAGGTTGATTTACCTAAAAGTGTGACAAGCGGACTTATTCAGGTGCAGGAAATATTAAAAAATGTTGATGGAGTATCTTTCATATATTTTGACAAGGGAGATGTTGTACGCCATAAACTTGTGAAGCAAATCATTGATGCTTATGAACAATTTAAAAATGGCAATTCAAAGGATTAAAATAACGATTTACTCTCATTCCAATGTTTATCCATTTCGTTAAGGGTTACCTCATATATTTTCTTCCCTTGTTTCTTAACTTGTTTTTCTATATACTGAAATCTTCTAATAAATTTTTCATTTGTTTTTCTTAATGCTTCTTCGGGATTAATATTTAAATATCTTGCAAAATTGGTTAATGCGAAAAACACATCTCCCATTTCTTGTTCGAATGCTATCGCGTCATTTTCTCTTTCTGCAGTTTTCATCTCTTCAATCTCTTCAACAACTTTATTCCATACATCTTCTTTCTTTTCCCAATCAAAACCAACCTTAGATGCTTTTTCCTGCAATCTTACTGCTCTTTGTAAATTTGGTAAACTTCGTGGAACTCCTTCAAGAATCGATTCTCTTCCCTCATTCAATTTTATCTGTTCCCAATTGGTTTTCACAGTTTCCTTATCTTCTGCAATTGTATCTCCAAACACATGGGGATGTCTTCTGATTAATTTTTCTTTTACAGAATCAATTACATTATCGATATTAAAATTATTTTCTTCTTCTGCAATTGACGAGTAAAACAGAACGTGAAGTAACAGATCGCCTAACTCTTTTTTAAGCTCCTCGTAGTTTTTGTCTTCTATTGCTTCAATTACTTCATAAGCTTCTTCTAATGTTTGAGGTTTAAGTGATTCCATAGTTTGGGCTCTATCCCAAGGACATTCTTTTCTTAATCTGTGAACAATTTCTAATAAATCTTCAAATTTTTTGGATTTCATAATACCTCTTATGTGAAAAATCATTTTTTATGAAAAATAGAATTTTATAATTGTTAAAAATAAGGTATATTTATAACATAAAAAAAATTTTTCTAAAAAAAATGGATAAAAAAAATGATTGAAGCAAAGTTAAAAGAATATGGATATGAATTTAAAGAATCTCCCAAACCTTTGGCAAATTATATCCCGGCAATTCAGATAAATAATTTATTACTTACATCTGGACAAGTTCCATTAGTTGACGGTGAAATTAAATTTAAAGGAAAAGTTGGAAAAGATTTAACTGAAGCGGAAGGTATTAAAGCTGCAGAAATTTGTGCTTTCAATTGTTTAAGTGCAATTAGAAATCTTGTTGGTGATGTCAATAAAATTGAAAGAATCGTTAAATTAACTGTGTTTGTAAACAGTGCAGATGATTTCACTAATCAACCGAAAGTGGCTAATGGTGCATCTGATTTTATCGTTAATTTATTTGGTGAAAATGGGAAGCATACAAGAAGTGCTGTTGGTGTGAATGGTTTACCTCTTAATGCAGCAGTTGAAATTGAAATGATTGCAAAATTGAAATAAGTTTGTGAGAAACTTTTTATACTTTTATAAGTAAAACAACTAAAATTTATTTAGGTTGGAAATGAAAAAAATAATTTTAAGCTTCATCATATTAACTGGAGTTGTATTTTCTCAGTATAAAGAAGACGCAAACAAACCAGTAGACTTTTCAAGTAATATTTCAGAGAACAGTGGTTCAAGTCTTTTGTTAGGATTTATTAATCCAAATAATTTTTCAATGAAACATTCATTTTCAATGTCTTATTCTATGTTTGGAAATAATGGTGTTGCTCTCGGAGTCTATACAAATCGTATGCAGTATAATTTTACGGATGACTTAAGTATTCAAGCAGATATAAGTTTTGTAAATTCACCATATAGTTCATTTGGCGACGAATTTGCTAATCAAATCAACGGTATATATTTAACTCAAGCAAAATTAAAATACAAAATATCAGAAAATTCAAAATTAACCTTGCAATTCAATCAAATACCACCTGGTTTCTATAATCCATATAATAATTCATATTATTTCAGATCTAATTTTCTATACGATAGTTTTCATAATGACTTTGATAATTAATTATTATCTCTTGATTTTTTGATTTAGTATGAAAAAAGATAATAAAGGAAATAACAACAATATTGATTTTAAGACTTCTTCGGTAAACACTTTTCTGAATATCATTGTCTTTTTATTAGGTGCAACAATTTTATATCTTTTATATTCTATCTTTGTGAAAATCATGGATAAAAACATTGATGAACCTGTGAATCAAAAAGATGATATTGAAGATATAATTCAGGTTGAAGTATTGAATGGTTGTGGTGTATCTGGATTAGCCGATAGATTTACCGATTATCTTAGAAATAATAATTTTGATGTGGTTAACTATGGCAATTATAAAGTATTTGATGTTAAGGAATCAATGGTTATAGATAGGACAGGAAATATTGCAAATGCACATTATACCGCAAAAGTTTTAGGAATAGATAAAAGTAATGTTATTACTCAAATTAATATCGATTATTTTACTGATGTTACACTAATTATTGGAAAAGATTATAATAAATTAAAACCGTTTCAATGAGGAATTAAATTGACTTCAAAAGATTTAGCTAAAAAAATTTCCAATCTTATTTTATCAAAAAAGGGTTATGATATAAAAATAATGGATATAAAAAAAATATCCAGTATTGCAGATTACTTTGTAATTTGTTCTGCGGATTCTGATATTCAGGTAAAAGCCATTGCTGATGAAATAGATGACAAGTTGCGAGATGAAGGAATTAAAAATTATCATATTGAAGGATACGATTCTTTGAATTGGGTCTTGATTGATTATTTCGATGTTGTAGTTAACATATTTAAAATAGGAACTCGTAATTATTATAACTTGGAGAAACTTTGGAGTGATGCTCCAACTGTTACTGTTGAAGATAAACCTGCTTAATTTCATTTCTGCTAATTGGAGTAAAAAGTGAAAGAGTATTTAGTCGAGATTTTCAATAGATTATCTGAAAAAATAGATTACTTGAGAAACATTGAGATATTGTTTTCTGTCCCTACACAATTAGGACATGGGGATTATTCAACTAATATCGCGATGATACTTTCAAAACAATTGAAGAGAAGCCCCACGTCTATAGCAAATGAGATTGTTCAAAAATTGCAATATGATTCTAAGATAATTGACAAAGTTGAAATTGCTCCACCGGGTTTCCTAAATTTTTATTTCAAATCTGATTTTATCAATAATATTATTAAAACCATCCTCAACGAAAATTCAAATTACGGAAAATCCGAAAAATATAAAAATAAAAAAGCATTAGTCGAATTTGTTTCAGCAAATCCCACGGGACCGCTCACCGTTGGTCACGGCAGAAATGCCGTTGTTGGAGATACTGTAGCTAATATGCTTGAAACAGTTGGGTACAATGTTGATCGTGAATATTATTTTAATAATGCTGGCCGGCAGATGAGAATTTTAGCGGATTCAGTTAAGTTAAGATATCTTGAAATTTGCGGTGAGAAAATTGATTTTCCTGAAGATTATTATCAAGGAGAATATATAAAAGATATTGCACAAAAAATCTATGATGAAAAGGGAAAAGGTTTGTCAACAGATAAAAATTTAGAGTATTTTCAAAATATTGCTGAAACAGAAATATTTACTGATATAAAAAACACTCTGAAGAATATCGGTATTGAAATGGATTCGTTTTATAATGAATATTGTTTATATGAGAACAAAGCTATTGAAAATCTTTTAAATACATTCAAAGAAAAAGAATTATCTTATGAAAAAGATGGAGCGTTATGGTTTAAGTTATCGCAACTTGGACAGGAAGCAGATAAAGTAATTATTAAGTCTACAGGTGAACCGACATACCGTCTACCAGATATTGCTTATCACGTTACAAAATACCAACGAGGTTATGAATTGCTTGTTGATTTATTCGGTTCAGATCATAATGCTACTTATCCTGATGTTGTTGCAGGAGTTAAAGCACTTGGTTATGATACAACAAAGTTAAAAGTCTTGATTCATCAATTCGTAACGATTATGGAAAAAGGAAGTGTCGTTAAGATGTCAACACGAAAAGCAAATTTTATAACACTTGACGAGTTGATTAATGAAGTAGGTGCGGATGTTGTTCGTTATTTTTTCATTATGAGAAGTATTCACAGTCATTTGAATTTCGATTTAGAACTTGCAAAAAAACATTCTGATGAAAATCCTGTTTTCTATATTCAATATGCACATGCAAGAATATGTTCAATCCTTCAGATGACAAAAGAACAGGAATTAAATTCTTCGATAGAACATCTTGATTTATTAACGACGGAATCTGAGCAAGTCTTAATTAAAAAATTATATAAATTTAGTTATGAGGTTTTATATTCAACAGAAAACTACGAACCGCATCGCATTGCTCTGTATTTAGAAGAACTCGCAGAGTCATTCCATAAATTCTATACTGAATGCCGAGTAATTGGAGTTGAAAAAGATTTATCTGAAGCAAGAATTTCATTGTGCATAGCGACAAGAATAGTATTTAGGAATGGATTTAAGATATTAGGAATAAATGCACCGGAACGAATGTAAATTATTTGTCCTTTACCATTGCAAAAGAAACCGCATAAACATTTTTAGAATTATTTCTTTGAAATTCACGGGCACATTCCGAAATTGTTGCGCCTGTTGTTATTACATCATCAACTAATAAAACGTTCTTCCCAAATACTTTTTCTGGATGCTTTACTTTAAATGCATTCTTCACGTTTAACTGTCTATCCATATAACCTAATTTTGTCTGTGTCTCAGTAAAACGGGTTCTTTTGATCAATTTATTTTCAAAGGGTACTTTAAATTTTTTCGATAATTCCTTTGATATGTAAATTGATTGATTGAAACCTCGGTTGGCTTTTTTAAGAAAGTGCAATGGCACAGGTACTATGTAATCAATTTGCCAACCGGAAATTATTTCACCTAAATTTGTTGCTATTAAATCACCGATATATTTTCCAAGTCCGATTTTTTGGTGGTATTTATATTCGTGTAGTATTGATTGAACGGGTTTGTCCACTTCGAAAAAAAACAAAGAGGCAAAGTTTGAAATTACTTTGTCAGCGCTGAATTTATGGTTGTATGCATTTTCTATTTCCTTTTCGTCAACTCTTAATAAACAATCGGAACAATCTGAGCATATTATATTTTCTTTACTGCTTAGTTTCGATTTGCATGAAACACAGATTCTTGGCAGGAAAAAATCAAGTAGTTTATTTGCAAACTTTTTCATTATTCACAAAAATATTTATAGCATTCCAAATTTTTTTCTAAAAAACCATTCGAGTGAAAAAAGTGTAATTATCAAAATTAGCAACAATTCATCTGACCAGAGATTAATTTCACTAGTCTTGATTTTCTCTTTTGTGCTGTTTTCAATCTTTTGATTTATTTCTTTTAATAAATTATCTAAATTGCTTATGTCATAATACTTCCCATTTGTTGAATACGACAAACTTGATAGAAAATATTTATCCAAACGAGGATTTATCGTTTCTATGTTAATATCTCCAATTGTAAATCGTCCTTGACTTTTCCCGACTGTTTTTCCGTTTATAGTTCCGACTGCACTGAATTGATAATCACCTTCTTTGTTTGTTTCGTAAGTTGATTCGTAAATTCCATTTCCTATTGAATTAAGTTTTATATCCGAGATATTTACATCTTTTTTAATTATTACTTTTATATAAACATCATCTAATGGATTAAACGATTCGTCGTAGACTTCACCAACGAACTCAACCAATTCTCCTTTTACATATAATTTTTTCTGTGTTTTAATCTTGAATCTATCTCGCTTTGTATCAACAGTCATCCAACGAACACAACTATAAATAAAATTGTCAAAAAGATTTAATTCTTTATTAGCCACTTGTAGTTTCCATTTCCAAATATCCTGCCCTAGCACGGCAATTACTCGATTGTATCCAATTGATTTTGAAACTATCAAAGGGGTATTCATCGGAACATTACGAATTTTGCTTGTAGCAATCACATTGCTTTCTGGCTTAGCATTCAGTTTCGAGTTTGTCTGAAAGATTGGTGGAAGATTACTCCAAGCCGCCACAGGATCAGGAGCATTATTAGTGAGTAAGGAATTTTTCTTATCCTCAATATTTGGTTGAACAGGAGACAAACCTGTCGTTATTTGTGTTATAGTAAAAGGTAAATATTGCTCCAATTGTTTTAATCTATTTAAATCAGTTCCAGTTGATAATGTTAGGAAAAATGGTTTTTCTTTCAATGCTTGTTGAACTACATTCAATAATTCGCTGGTGGTAGTATTTCCTGGAAATCCAACTAAAAATATTGCATCTGCACTGTCAATACTTGTGCTAATTGATTTATTGTTTAAGAATTCATTCTTCGAAATTTGAATAAGTGAAATAACTTCGAGATTTTCATCTGCTTTGAGTGAATTCGTGATAAATGATACATCAGCAGAGGGACTACTTGATAAAACTAAAATTTTAACTTTATCATCAAGAACATTAATGAAAAATATATTTTTATTATTTGCATACGTAAGTTCACCTTGTTGGTTTGAAACAATTATGCTGATTTTCTTTTCACCGGCTGATTTAGGTACATAATCAAATTCAATGTTATTTATTCCATCCTTGCTTAAAATTATTTCTTTTTTTATAATTTGCGTTTTATCCTCCCAAAATGACACCTGTACTTTTGCATCGTCAAAACCATTTTGAATAATTGTCGTACTTATTTTTGTTGATTTTTCAAGAAAAACATTTTCATTGTAAAGTACTTTTGAAATTTCGACGTCTTTTCGTTTGGTGGTATCTCCGATTCCTATTGTGAAAATCGGGATATTTAATTTCTCAGCATTATGAATCGGATTAGATCCATCTGTTATTGTTCCATCACTGATAATGACAACAGAAGCAATATTTCTTAAATCATTTTGAAGAGAATTTATTATATCAGTAAAATTGGTGCTATTATCTTTAAACGTAATTAAATCTAAACTGTCAGTAGCATTTTTTATTTTACTTCCGAAAATATAAGTATTGCTTTTACAATTAATAGAATTGTTAATTCTTTCAAGAGCATTTAAAATATTTTTGTATTTATTGAGACTGTCCTCGAAAGTGATTGATTGAGAATTATCAATATACACAAGGTTAATTGGCTCAATTTTTTCAGTTCTAGTAATATTTACAACAGGTTCGAAGATAACTGTGACCAATAATAATAGAACAATAATTCGTAAAGTTATTAGAAATATTTTTTTCGGTTTTGAAATTTGGGGAATAGTATATTTATAGATAAAAAGAGTATAAATAAAAGAAACTAAAAGAAGACCGATTACTAATAAATAATCTGCTGATAAATTTATTTCAATATTGCTTATATCAAACATTTTGTTGAAGGTAAAAAGATTAGTGAATTAAAAATGCTTTTCAATATCCCACGATTTAATTAAATCGAGAGTTTTATAATCAGTTAAATCGAAATGAATTGGTGTAATTGAAACGTAATTATTTTTAGTTGCAAATTGATCTATATCCAATGCATTATCAACTTCCATTAAATTTCCTGTAAGCCAAAAATAATTTTTCCCATAAGGATCAATTCTTTCTTCGTATGTATCATCCCATTTTGATTTTCCCTGACGCGTTATTACTATGCCTTTTATTCTTTCCTCAGGTAAATCGGGTACATTAACATTAAGTACAGTATCCTGAGGCAACCCATTTTCATAAACTTTTTTTGCGAGCATTTGGGCTATCTTTCCTGCATAATCATAATTTATAGCATTATGATCCGTAACAGAAATTGAAATTGCAGGAACGTTCATAATTGCTGCTTCTCTTGCTGCTGATACAGTTCCCGAATAAATAATATTAATTGCGGTATTAGAACCATTATTAATTCCCGATATTACTAAATCAGGTTTTTGCTTAATTATTTTGGTAATACCAATTTTAATACAATCTGCTGGAGTTCCGTCTATTGCGTAACCGAATTTTTCTCCGTCTCTAAAATACTCATGAATACGTAGTGGGATTTTCATCGTAATAGCATGTCCTATTGCACTTTGTTCACTAATCGGAGCAACTACTGTCACATCACCAATTTCTTTCATGTATTTTGTAAGATACTGAATTCCTTTTGAACTGATTCCATCGTCATTGCTAATTAAAATTCTCAATTATTCTCCTAGAAAATTAATGTGCAAATATACAAAATAAATAAATATTTTCTGTGGACAATCCAATAGGAAGAAGTTATAAAAATTAGACTCAATTATTTTTGATTAATTAACTAAATTTGCACAATAAAAAAATAATTTATAGGTTATAAGTGAAAAATGTTTTAATGCTATTTTTATATATTATTTGCTTAAATAATATTCATATAATAGGTCAGGACTCAGCTTTAGTAAATGAACCAATTGAAGTATATCTAATAGATTCTTATGTTACAACAGAGGAACCATATAAATTTATTCTATCTTTTTTTACAAATGATAGTTGTTTATCTAGCGCTTATCTTGATGAGAAGTATGATATTCCAGTTTCGAAAGAATTGTCAGATTTTCATAAGATCGAAATTGAATTGAGCAATTATAAATTTGATTCAACTTACATAACTTATTATGTTTCAACTATTGATAGAAACGGAAAGAAGTTTTATAGCGACAGATATGATGTAGTTATTCCACATAAACTTGTAATTGATGTTCAAGCTTCACAAAGTTTTTTAGAAATATGTTGCTTTGGAGGAACATTCTTCGGTATGCCTTCGCCTGGTGTTATGTTTTATCAAGGTAAGAATTATTTTAATTTATCTAAGGAATTACCGATAGCATCAATTTATTCTTCTGGTTTCAATTATCCAATGGGTTATTTTGGAGTTGAGTACACCTACATTTTTAATTCATCAATTAAGCATATTCTAAGATTAGGTTATAAGCATATCTTTCAAATACCTGCGTTCGAGTATATCTCAGTTGGTTTGAATTATTTTTCTAACCTTAAAGGAATAAATGGTTATTCTCCTGAATTATCAATTGGATTATTCAAAGTTTATGGTGTTTTTACATTTAATATCAAATATAGGTTTAACCATGAACCTTTTGCTGGGAACGAAAAATTTCATGAATTGTTAATAGGACTCTATTCTAACTTTTTTTCAATAAATTTGTAATAAAATTTTTAGCATCTCAAAGTTTATGGATAAAAAAGTCTTAAGTGTAAGCGAAATATCAAATTTAATTAAAACAGTTGTCGAGGAAAATTTCTCGAGTGTTGTTGTTGAAGGTGAGATCTCAAATTTCAAAGCACATATTTCGGGACATTGGTATTTCACACTTAAAGATAGCAAAGCACAAATAAATTGCGCAATGTGGAAGGGTTATAATAATTATGTATTCTTTACTCCACAAGATGGAATTAAAGTAGTTGTAACTGGTCGGGTTTCTGTTTATACTCCTAGAGGGAATTATCAGATTGACGTTCAATCTATGAAACCCGCCGGTGAAGGAGAGTTGCAAGCCGCATTTGAAAAACTAAAAAGAAAACTTTCTGAAGAAGGATTATTTGATGAAGTACATAAAAAACCTATCCCACGGTTCTCAAAACGAATTGGAATTGTTACTGCTATTGATGGTGCAGCATTTAAAGATATGATTAGTGTTGCAAAAAGACGATTTCCATTAGTTGAATTAGTGATAATTTCTACTAAGGTTCAAGGTGATGGTGCTGCAGAGCAAGTTGCTGAGAATATAAAATTATTAAACAAAAGAGATGATATTGATTTGATTATTATTGGCAGGGGAGGAGGATCCATTGAAGATCTTTGGGCATTTAACGAGGAGGTTGTAGCCCGTGCAATTTTCAAATCTAGAATTCCAGTTATAAGTGCAGTTGGGCATGAAATTGATTATACTATTTCAGATTTTGTCGCGGATCTTCGAGCACCTACTCCAACTGCTGCAATGGAATTGGCGACTCCAGACAAAGAAGATATTCTTTATAACTTAGAAAATTATTTCATTAATTCAACGGAAATAGTCTCAAATGAAGTTGATGAAAGGAAAGATAAAATCCACCAACTTATTTCCTCTTATGCTTTTAGAATGCCGGAATCTTTAATGACGACTAAAGCTCAAATATTAGATAATTTATTTTATAGGATCGAACAAAACTTTGGTAATTATTTTCTTCAAAGAAAAAATAGAACTGACTTGTTATCTGCTCAACTTAATGCACATAATGCAGATAAAATTCTAAGAAAAGGATTTTCAATTGTCCATCAGTTTGATAAAATTGTTGAAAGGGCAAAATCATTTAATAAAGAAAAAAAATTTTCACTGCAATTTTTTGACAAAAAAATTCAAGTAGGTAAAAATGACTAAGAAAAAAAATATTTCGTTTGAGGAACTTCTAATTAAATTAGAAGAGATAACAAATAAACTTGAAAAAAGTGACATAGGACTGGAAGAATCTATTAAACTTTATGAAGAGGGGATAATTATATCAAAAGAATGTTACGAAATGCTCGATAAAGCAAAATTAAAAATTACGGAATTAAAAAAAGAATTTGAAAAACAATTAGACAAAGACGTCGAGGAGTAAAAGGGTTACTATGACAAATGAAAAAGAATATAAACTATTATATAAAGTAAATAGTCCACTTGATTTACGTTCACTTGATTTACCCGATTTAAAAGTTTATTCCAGCGAGTTACGTGAATATTTAATTGATGTTGTATCGCAAACAGGTGGGCATTTTGGTAGCGGACTTGGGGCTGTTGAATTGACAGTTGCTTTACACAAAGTATTTGACACTCCAAATGATAAAATTATCTGGGATGTCGGGCATCAAGCTTATCCTCATAAGATTATTACCGGGCGTCGAGAAAAATTAAATACTATTCGACAATTGGGAGGCATCAGTGGATTCTTAAAAAGAAACGAAAGCGAATATGATGTTTTTGGTGCTGGACATGCTTCGACTTCTATCTCTGCAGCACTTGGTATTGCGGAAGGATTAAAATTGAAAAATATCAATAACAAAGTTGTAGCCGTAATTGGTGATGGTTCCATGACAGGTGGAATGGTTTATGAAGCAATGAATAATTGTGGTGTGCTTAAGAGTAATTTGATTGTTGTACTTAATGATAATCTAATGTCAATCTCGAAAAACGTCTGGCAATTTTCTAAATACTTCACGGAAATGATCTCCCAACCAGAGTACAATAAAATTAAATCTGCAATCTGGAATTTTACAGGTAAATTTGAAAACTTTGGTGATAGAATTAGAAGGATGGCTGCACGGCTTGAATCGGGTATAAAGTCAATTATTACACCGGGTATGATGTTCGAAGCATTAGGTTTTAGATATTTTGGACCGTTGAATGGTCATTACATGGGAAAATTGATAAAAATATTTTCATATGTTAAGAATCTGAGTGGTCCTATTTTAATACACATCTTTACACAAAAAGGTAAAGGATATAAACCAGCAGAAGAAGATTCTCAAAAACTACACGGTATTACTCCATTTGATAAAATTACGGGAAAAATTTACGCTGAACCTATAAAAAAAGAATCATATACTTCTTTCTTTGGAAAAACACTTGTGCAAATCGCAAAAGAAAATACAAAGGTTGTGGCAATTACTGCAGCAATGAGCGAGGGAACAGGACTTAATATCTTTCAAAAGGAATTTCCCGAAAGATTTTATGATGTCGGGATTGCCGAACCACACGGCGTAACATTTGCTGGTGGATTGGCAACGGAGGGCATCATACCGGTAGTTGCAATCTATTCTACTTTCTTGCAACGAGCATTCGACCAGATAATTCATGATATATGTCTTCAAAATTTGCATATTGTTTTTGTCCTTGATAGGGGAGGATTAGTTGGAGCAGATGGTCCGACACATCATGGAACATTTGATTTATCGTATTTGCGGTTAATACCAAATATGGTAATAATGCTGCCGAAAGACGAGAACGAATTAAAGGATATGTTATTTACTGCGGTTAATTCTAACGGACCCATTGCAATTCGTTATCCCCGTGCTTCTGTACTTGGTGTAACAGCTTCAGAAGAATTTAATAAAATAGAAATAGGTAAAGCGGAAATAATATCTGAAGGTAAAGATGTTGCATTATTAGCGGTTGGAACGATGGTTAATTACTCACTCAAAGCAAAGGAAATTCTTGGTAAGCAAAATATTGATTGTGAAATTATTAATATGCGTTTTGTTAAACCTCTTGATACCGAAATGTTGGATTATATTGCAACAAAATTCGATAAAGTAGTGACACTCGAAGAAAATTCAATTATAGGTGGATTTGGTTCTGGAGTCGTAGAGTATTTTAGTGAAAAAGGGTATTCGAATAAAATATTGAGAGTTGGGCTTCCCGATAAGTTTATTGAGCACGGAACAATTAATGAACTACATAAATTATTAAAAATTGATACTGAAGGAATTGTGGAAAGAGTACAGAATTTCTTAAAGAATAAAAATTAAAATTTTGTAAACATCTCACCTCTCAAACTTGGATAGCATGAATATTCCATTGGATAAGTTTTCCCATTTGTAAATAACTTATATCCTCTGTAAGCAATCATTGCTGCATTATCTGAGCATAACTTAAAATCAGGAATTACAATCTTTTTCTCATACTTACAGGCAATTTCTTCTAAACTTTTACGCAGAGTTAAATTTGAGGCTACTCCACCCACAAGAGATATTGATTTTATATTATGTTCATTTGTAGCAAGGATTACTTTTTCAGTTAGTGCAGATACAATACTTTTCTGCACGGATGCTGAAATATCGGAAAGTTCATTTTGAGAAAGAGTTTGTAAATCAGAATAATTTTGACTTAAAAATCGATAGACTGCTGTCTTTAATCCACTAAATGAAAAATCAAATTTATTTTTTAACCGAGCTATTGGAAATTTAAATCTATCGGGATTTCCTTTCTTTGAATATTCTTGTATTCTTGGTCCACCAGGGTAACCAAGACCAATCATTTTAGCAATTTTATCGAATGCTTCACCAGCGGCATCATCCTGTGTAGATCCGAGTTTAATTATTTCTAAATCATTTTTTACTATAAGAAGTAAAGTGTGTCCACCAGAAACAACTAACGATAGAAAAGGGAACTCAGGTTTATCATTCATTAGAAAACCCGAAAAAATATGTCCTTCAATATGGTCAACAGGAATGAAAGGAATTTGTCTTGAATATGCTAATGCTTTTCCAAAATTGAAACCAACCATTAAAGCACCAATCAAGCCTGGACCTGCTGAAGCACAAATTAGATTGATATCATCTAATTTCAATTTCGATTTCTTAATTGCGTCACGAACTAATTTTGTAATAATTTGAATGTGAGCTCGGCTTGATAATTCAGGTACAACACCTCCATATTCAACATGAAAATCTTGTGAAGAAATCAAATTTGCTCTAATTTCATCTTTCGTTAATATTGCAACAGAGGTTTCGTCGCATGAACTTTCTATTCCAAGTGTATTCATCGTCCAAAAGTGAAAATGCTTTTTGTAATATGCCAAGCCATTACTGGATTTTCTTGTAAACGTCTCATTGAATAAGCATACCACTGTTCCCCGAAAGGGACATAAATTCTGATTTTGTATCCATCAGCATTTATTTTATCTCTTAAATTTTCTTTTACACCATAAAGCATTTGGAATTCAAATTTATTATTAGGTATGTTTTTTTCTTTTATCATTTTATAAGATTTTTCAATGAGATATTTGTCATGTGTACCAATTCCAACATAATTACCGTTATCTAGCATAAGCTCTATATCTTTCATAAATATATCTCTTATTTCTTGCTTCTTTTTATAAGCAATATCAGCTGGTTCAATATAAATGCCTTTACACAAACGATAATGACTGCCTTCTTTATTCAATTGTTTTACATCCTCAATTGTCCGTTTTAAATAGGCTTGTAAAACGATTCCAACATTTTCGAATTCATTTTTAATTCGACGATACAATTCAATTATTAAATCTGTTGTTGGGGAGTCCTCCATATCAATACGAATAAAATTATTTAATTCTTTTGCTTTTCTAACAATCTCTTTTACATTACTATAACAAAATTCTTTATCAATCAATAAACCTAATTGTGTGGGTTTTATTGAAACATTGGAATCTAATTTGTTATCGTAAATCGCTTGTAACACTTCTAGAATTTCATTTTTTGCTGTTATTGCCTCCTTTTTAGTAGTAACTGATTCACCTAATACATCAATAGTTGCAAGAATGCCTTTTGAGTTTAGTGCTTTTGTTGTTTTTAGTGCCGCTGGTAAGGTCTTGCCAGCAATATATTTTTTCGCGAAAAGATAAACAACAGATTTAGGTAAAATTTTTACAAATTGAACGATAGTATTGTTAATTAAGTTCATTTTAATGCCTTAAAATTTTCAAATTTTGTATTTATGTTTAAGTAAAAATAATCAATTTCAGATTGTTTTAAAAATATTTAGGAAAAAATCTGCTTTTTTATATAAATTTTCTATTGAAGAATCATTCTCAATAATAAAATCCGCTTTTTGACGTAATATTTCGTCAGATAATTGGTTTTTAATACGGGCAAGTATTTTTTCTTTGCTTGATTTATCTCTCTGTATAATTCGGTTAATTCTTATGTCGATATCTGAAGTGACTAATAAAACATAATCAAATAAATGATCAAATTTTGCCTCATAGATTAGAGCCGCTTCGACAAAAACAATATCTGATTTTTTTAATTCATACTCCATCATTTTTTGAAGAGCTTTTTTCAATATGGGATGAATAATTGAGTTTAGTTTCTTTACGTTTTCTGGAGAAGAAAATACAATCTCGGCTAAATACTTTGTATTTAGCTTATTGCTTGCAAAAGAATCAATTCCGAATTCTTTTATAATATTTTTTTTTACTTGGTTCTTACTTGAAGATATTTCTTTTGCAATTTCATCTGCGTTTATTACGGGGTACCCTTTCTCTTTATAATAATTTGCTATGAGAGATTTACCTGTTCCTATACCACCAGTAATTCCAATTTTCTTTTTCATAAAATAAAAACTCCCGCAGAATACAGCAGGAGTTAAAAATTTATTTAGCGAATTTAATTTTTCTAACTTCTCTTATTACGGTTATTTTTATCTGACCAGGAAATTCAACTTCTTCTTGAATTTTTTGAGCAATGTCAACTGCTAATTGGTCAGCTACATCATCGTTTATTTTATCTGGTTCAACAACTACACGAACTTCTCGACCAGCTTGGATTGCATAAGTTTTTGCAACACCTTCAAATGTCTTTGCAATATTTTCAAGATTTTCTAATCTTTTTACATAACTTTCAAGAGGTTCTCTTCTAGCACCTGGTCTCGCACCACTGATAGCATCTGCTGCTTGAACCAAAACAGAAATAGGATGTGTCATTTCCATGTCTTCATGATGACTTCCAATAGCATTCAGAACGATTGGATGTTCCTTGAACTTTTTTGCTAATTCATATCCTAAAATAGCATGAGGTCCATCAGCATCTCTGTCAATTACTTTACCAAGATCGTGCAACAATCCTGCTCTTTTTGCAATATGAGGATCTAAATTAAGTTCCGCAGCCATTATTCCAGTCAAGTAAGCTACTTCAATACTATGTTGAAGAAGATTTTGTCCATAACTTGACCGATATTTCATTTTGCCGATATATCTAATTAGATTGGGATCTATATTACCAAAACCGAATTGAATAATTACATTCTCACCCTCACGCATGATTTCTTCTTCGAGTTCAGATTCGACTTTTTTAACGATTTCTTCAATTCGAGCCGGATGGATTCTTCCATCAAGAATTAATCTTTCCAAAGAAATCCTTGCAATTTCTCGTCTGAACTGGTCAAATGCCGAAAGGATTACAGCTTCGGGGGTATCATCAACAATAACATCTACACCAGTAGCAGCTTCGAAAGCACGAATATTTCTACCTTCCCTTCCGATAATTCTTCCTTTCATTTCTTCGTTTTGAATTTGAACTACCGAAACAGTTGATTCGACTGAGTGATCAACCGCTGTTCTTTGGATGGCTTGGACAACAATTTTTTGCGCTTCCTTTCGTGCTTCAACTGTTGCTTTATCCCTGACTTCTTTTATCATTTGTGCAGCATTTGTCTTAGCTTGATCAATTAAATTATCTACTAGCATTTTTTTTGCTTCGTCGTAAGTCATACCAGTAATTTTTTCAAGCCGGGTTTTTTCCTCTTCAAGAAGTGTCTTATATTCTTCATCCTTTTTTGAAATAAGTTCTTTATCAGTTAATATTTTCTTCTCTGCATCCTTAATTGCAGTTTCCTTTTGAACAACCAATTCATATTTTTTTTCAACGTTTAATTCTTTTTTTTCTAAAGTTTTTTCAAGGAGTTGTAACTTTTGTTTTTTTTGGTTTGTTTCGTTATCAAAGTCTTGTTTTTTCTTAAACCATTCATCTTTTACTTCAAGTAGTTTCTCTCTTTTAATGTTCTTTGCTTCTTTTTCTGCATCTTCTAGTATTTGTTTAGCTTTTTCACTTGCATTTGCAATTTTATTTTTACCAGCTTTTTGGCTAAGTGTATAGCCAATATAATACATAATAAATCCCACTACAATTGCAATCAGGATTAATACCCAAGTTTCTACCATAATTCCTCCATAGAAATCTATTAAATTAATTCAACGCTGTCGGCCTACTGATGAAGAACCCTGCTTCACCAATGTGGGAAATTGCCCGACGTTTCTTACTTCCACCGTTACCTAAGTAATCCCAAAGGGATGAGGCCTGTATTACGCGTCGTGAGTCCATAACCCTAAAGAAGATATAATTGTTAGTTCTTCTTTTTCGAACCGACAGCGTGAAAGATAAAAATTATGATTGGTCAGTCATTGTCTGAGAGTTATCTAGAAGAAGCCTTAATTTTTTTATTCTATCAGTTGATTGAATTAATATTTCTTTATGTTTATTCTTTACCATAAATAAATCATATGCTATATTTAATGCTGCAATAATCGCTATTGTTTCTGTTGGTTGTGTTGATAAATCTTTTTTAATTTCTGTTATTACATCGTTTACATATTTTGCTAACTCAGTTGCTATTTCTTCATTCTCTACTAACAGCGAATATTCTTTATCAAATATTTTTAATTTTAGCTTCTTTTTTTCTGCCATTGAATGACTAACCTACCATACTTCCAAATTAATTAAGAACCAAGATGATAATCTATTCTCTCGATAAGATCATCAATTTTTCTTTTAAAGTTTTGTTTGTCTTCTATATTTATAAATTCTGAACTATTTTTTTCTTTCAAATTGTAATGTAATTCAGCAAGCTTTCTTTCCAATTCTTTTATCTTGGCCTTGAGGATTACATTCTCTTCCTCAATTCGTGAAAATTCCTTTGCTATAACTGAATTAGCTTCTTCAAGTTTTTCGTTTTTCTGGATAAATGCATGTAGTTGTTTTTCTAATTCATTTAATTCTTTATTTAAATATTCATATTGAATTAGCTCAGGCAACTATTCACCTCTTAATTTTGCATTAAATTTATTTTTTGTCTTTTCAATCATATCCCAAAAATATTTATCAACTTCTTCTTCTGTTAAAGTTTTTTCGCTATTCCAAAATTCTAATTGAAAAGCTAAACTTTTTACATCTTTACCTAAACTTTCACTTTCAAAAATATCAAATAACTTTATATTTTTCAATACATTTAGTGAATTTTTTAAAATAAATTTCATTACATCAGAATTATCTGTTTTCTTATCAATAATAATAGCAAAATCTCTAATAACTTTCGGATATTTCAATAATTCCTGATATTTTTTAATAGGAAGTTCAATTTGCTTTAAAATATCAAGATTGAAGTCAAAAACATATACATCTTGTGTTATATCAAAATAATCTAAAATTTCCTTCTTGATTTTTCCACCTATTCCAATTTTTTTGCCATTAAATTCTTTTTCAAAATAATATTCAAATAAATCATTCCCGTCTTTATAAAATTTTTCAATGCATTTAATATTGGTAAAAAAGAATTCCAAAGTTTGTTCTACAGATTCTTTCAGATCGTAGAAATCAAATTGTCTATCTTTCTCATACCATTCTGATTCTACTGCTTTTCCTGTTATTCCAATCAATAATTTACTCTCTTCGATAAAATCAGAAAAATCTATTAATTTTCCATCTTTTATTCGATTGAAAATTTGACCGATTTCAAAAAACCTTAAATTCTTCTCCTGAACATTTAAATTCTTTTTAATTGTTATGAGCATACCAGGAATAAGAGAGGTCCGAACGGAAGCCATTTCATAACTTTTTGGATTTAATACATTTATCGCTGTTCCAAACTTATTTGCTGTTTCTTCTTTTTGCAATGAATTACTAACAATTTCAAAAAATCCAAGAGAAACCATAATATCGCGTAATTTATCATCAAAAGTGTTCTGATATACTCTTTCTTCTAATGTAATTGAAATTTTGTTAACAGGTGGAATCTTGTCATATCCGTAAATACGTGCCACCTCTTCTATTAAATCTATCTCTCTTTCAATGTCAGGACGAAATGTAGGGACTTCAACTTCAATTTGCGAATTAACGTTTTTAAAAATATTGAATTGGAGATTTTTTAGAATTTGTTGAATACTTTCTTTTGGAATTTCAAATCCTAAAATGCGAGTAATTCTATTAAATCTTAAAGATACTTTTCTGGGAATAATCTTTTTTGGATAAATATCAATTGAATCTTTAGCTATCGTACCACCGGTTAATTCTCTCATTAGTTGTGCAGCCCGGTTGGCAGCATATGGTGCTATGCTCGGATCAACACCTCTTTCAAATCTATATGATGCATCTGTTGATAATCCCAATCTTTTAGAAGTCTTTCTTATCGCACTTGGATTAAAATATGCACTTTCAATAAGAATATTTTTTGTGTTGATTGTTACCTCAGAATTTTTACCACCCATAACACCAGCAACTGCAACAGAACACTTTCCATCACATATCATTAAATCGGTTGAGGTAATCTCACGTTCTTTATCATCAAGAGTGGTAAATTTTACTTTTTCTTTTTCATTTCTAACAATGATTTTTTTATTTGCTAAAAGATCTAAATCAAATGCATGTAATGGCTGTCCTGTTTCGTATAAAACAAAATTGGTGATATCAACAATATTGTTAATCGGTCTTAAGCCGACATTTAGCAATTTTTTCTTTAACCATTCAGGTGATTCATTTATCCGAACATCTGTAACAACTTTTGCAAAATATCTGGGGCAGTCAATATAATTTAGAATTTCAACCGAAGCTAATTTATTTATATTGTTGTCTGATTCAGTAAATTTAATTTCAGGTATTTTTAATTGCTTGTTGAATATTGCCGATAGATCTCTTGCTACACCTATATGGCTGAGTGCATCGGAACGATTAGGGGTTACGTTAATATCTAAAATCACATCATTTAAGCCAAGTTCATCTGACAAATTTTTTCCGACTTCTGCTCTTTCACTTAACACCATTATTCCATCGTGATTGTCACTTATTCCTAATTCTCTTTCAGAACAAATCATCCCTTCAGAAACTTCGCCACGAATTTTAACCTTCGCAATTTTGAAATTATTTTCAGGAATTGTAGCACCGATTTTTGCAAATGGAATTTTTTGGCCGGTATCAACATTTGGAGCACCACAAATAACATTGAAGACATTCTGTCCATCAGATACTTTGCATAAAGTCAATTTATCAGCATTTGGATGCATCTGCTTTTCTTTAACATATCCAACTACAATATTATTAAAAATTTTTCTTTGGTCAATTATTTCTTCTATTTCAAGACCTGCAGAAGTTAATTTATCTGAAATTTCTGCAATTGTTGTACCAGATAAATCAATATAATCATTTAACCAGTTAAGAGAAATTTTCAATTTATCACTCCAATAAATAAATTATACTTGAATTAAACTGAAATAAATTGTTTTAGAAATCTTAAATCATTATCAAAAAGTAGTCTAATATCATCAATTCCATATTTCAGTAAAGCCATTCTTTCCACGCCCATGCCAAATGCATAACCGACATATTTTTCTGGATCAATACCGACATTCATAAGTACATTCGGATCAACCATACCGCAACCAAGAATTTCCAACCAACGACCTTCCTTACCTTGCTGTTGCCACCATATATCAACTTCAGCACTAGGTTCAGTAAAAGGGAAAAAACTCGCACGAAATCTGTATTTCACGTCCTTGCCATATAATTGTTGAGCAAAGGAGACAAGTGTTCCTTTTAATTCAGCAAAAGTAACATCAGTATCAACAAGCAATCCTTCAACTTGGTGAAACAAGCAATAACTTTTTGCACTAAGTGATTCATTGCGGTAAACTTTACCAGGCATTATTGCTCGCAAGGGTGGTTTCTTTTCTTGCATTACTCTTATCTGAACAGGTGAAGTATGTGTCCTAAGTAAAAATTTTTCTGATACGAAAAATGTATCTTGCATATCTCGAGCGGGATGGTCATCAGGGAAATTAAGCGCTCCGAAATTATTGTAATCTGATTCTAGTTCAGGACCTTCGTAAATAGAAAAACCCAATCCTTTGAATATAGCTCTTACTTCATCAAGTGTCTGTGTGATGATATGTTTTGAACCGACAAAAGACTTTCTTCCGGGTAGTGAAAGATCAATATAAGAATCAGTAGAGTTAGAATTACTTAGAATCATTTCTTGCAGTTGATTGAATTTACCTGTTATCTCAATTTTAGCTTGATTTAGAGTTTTTCCTATAATTGGTTTATCGTTGCTTGTGATTTTTTTGAAATCATCAAATAATTGAGACAGAACACCTCTTCTTCCGAGGTATTTGATTCTGACATTTTCTAATTCAGCAGAAGAGTTAACTTTTTTAATCTCAGCGTTAAATTCGTTTAATGTTTTTTTAATTTCTTCTAGCATAGTAAGCAAAAATATTTAAAATAATACCCTCAGAGTTTTCTAATAAAAAAAATGAAAACAGAGGGTATAAAATTAGTTAAAAGAGAATTTTACAATTTCTGCAAATGTATTTGGATTCTCAACCGCAAGACTAGCAAGAATTTTTCTGTTTATGTCAACACCTTTTTTAGTCATTGCATCAACAAGTTTTGAATAAGTTGTACCATTCATTCTTGCTGCAGCATTTATTCTAACAATCCAAAGCCGTCTGAAATTTCTCTTATTTACTTTTCTGTCGCGATAAGCGTGTTGCAAACCTTTTTCGACATGGTGTTTTGCAACAGTATATACTTTACTTCTCGCACCCCAATAACCTTTTGCAAGTCCGAGGATTTTTTTTCTTTTTTGTCTTGAAGCAACGTTATTCTTTGTTCTTGGCATAGTAAACCTCCTTTACTGAAGCATAATTTTTACTCTTTTAATATCGGCATCTGATACAAGAGTTGATTTTCTTAAACTTCTAATTCTTTTTGATGATTTTTTTGTTAAAATGTGTAGCTTGTAAGCTTTACTCCTTTTAATTTTTCCAGAGCTAGTCTTCCTAAAAGTTTTTGCAGCTCCTCGATTACTTTTCATCTTTGGCATTATATATCCTTTTTATAATTAATTATTTTTTTATTTTTACTGGTGCAATTATTGCACTCATTGCTCTTCCTTCAAATTTTATATCTTGTTCAATTTTTCCATTCTCACCAATTCCTTCAATAAACTTTTTGAGCAAATTTTCACCAACTTCTTTATATGCAAGTTCCCGTCCTTTGAAAATTACTGCAACCTTTACTTTATTCCCTTCATCTAAAAAATTCAATGCATGCCTTAACTTAAACTCAAAATCATGAGTATCAGTATTTGGATGCAATCTAATTTCCTTAAGAACTATAACATGTTGTTTTTTCTTTTGTAATTTTTCTTTCTTCTGCAATTCATAAGCATATTTTCCAAAATTCATAATCTTACACACAGGCGGGTCAGCTTGTGGTGCAATTTCAATTAAATCTAAATTTTGTTCCTCTGCTTTTTTAATAGCTTCTTTTACCGATAAAATTCCTAGCTGCTGGCCATCATGATTTATTACTCTTACTTGTGGAGCAGTTATCTCATAATTGATTCTTAATTCTTTCTTTGTAATAAATTCCTCTGCTAATTGTTAATGATTTTGTTGTTTATTTCATTTTTTAATTCTATTAAAAATTCATTTAACTTTTTACTGCCTAAATCACCGACTTTATGCTTCCTAACAGAAATCGCTTCATTTGATTTTTCCTTTTCACCGATAATTAACATATAAGGTATTTTTTGCATTTCCCAATCACGGATTTTATAACCAATTTTTTCATTTCTGTAATCAAGTTTGACTCTTATTTCCTCGTTATCCAATTTTTTCCTAATGGTTTCGCAATAATCAATTAAATTCTCTGACACAGGGATAATCACAACTTGTGTTGGTGCCATCCAAACAGGAAAATCACCAGCATAATGCTCAATAAGAACTCCCATAAATCTCTCAATTGAACCAAGTAAAGCTCGATGAACCATAAATGGTCTATGCTCTTTACCATCTTCACCAGTATACTTCAAGTCAAATCTTTCGGGTAGATTGAAATCAAATTGGACAGTGCTCATTTGCCATTCACGATTCAAAGCGTCTTTAATTTTTATATCAATTTTAGGTCCGTAAAATGCACCACCGCCAGCATCAATTTTATATTTAATATTTTCTTTTCCTAAAGCATTTTTTAGTGATTCAATTGCTTTGTTCCATAAATCATCTTCCCCGACTGCATCCTCTGGTTTGGTCGCTAAATAAAATTCCATTTTTTCAAATCCTAACGAACGCCATATGTGTATACAAAATCGAATAACTTCAATTATCTCACTTTCAATTTGTTCCTTCGCACAGAAGATATGAGCATCGTCTTGAGTAAATCCTCTCACTCGTAACAAACCATGAAGCACGCCGCTCTTTTCATATCTGTAGACTGTTCCTAACTCAGCCCAACGAATTGGTAAATCTTTGTATGAGTGCATACGTGATTTATACATCATAATGTGAAATGGACAATTCATTGGTTTTATATAATAATCAATCTCATCAATTTTCATTGGTGAATACATATTCTCTTTATAGAATCCTAAATGTCCACTAATTTCCCAAAGATTTCCTTTACCGATATGTGGTGAATAAACTAAATCGTAACCATTCTTAAAATGCTCTTTTGTCCAAAAATCTTCTATAATGTGTCTTATCCTTGCACCATTAGGATGCCAATGAACTAAACCTGCTCCAACTTCGTCGTGAACTGTGAATAGATCTAATTGTTTCCCAAGTTTTCTATGGTCTCGTTTTTTTGCCTCTTCCAAAAAAGTAAGATAATCATCAAGCATTTTTTTCTTTGGAAAAGAGATGCCGTAAATTCTTTGCAAAGCTTTATTCTTTTCATCGCCTCGCCAATAGGAACCTGATACAGTTAGAAGTTTTATGTTTTTTATTAACCCGGTATTAGGTAAATGAGGTCCAGTACATAAGTCAGTAAAATCAGCTTCTTCATAAATGCTAATCGTTGCATCTTCAGGAAGTTCGTTCAATATTTCAACTTTAAAATTATCATTCTTCGCTGTGAAAAAACTAATTGCTTCTGTCCGTGATAACTCTTTCCTTATAAACGGATGATTTGCTTCAGCAATTTCAGTCATTTTTTTTTCAATTTTTACTAAATCATCTTCAGATAATTTTGAATTTATATCGAAGTCGTAGTAAAAACCATTTTCAATTGCTGGACCAACACCAAATTTTGCTTCAGGGTATAGAGATAAAAGTGCATGAGCCATTAAATGCGAAGTTGAATGCCAATAAACATCTTTTCCTTCTTTATCGTCGAAAGTCAATATCTTGACCTCCGAATTTTCAGAAATCGGTTTAGTTAAATCAAATACGATATTATTCACTTTAACTGCAAGAGCATTTTTAGCTAAACCTTCGGAAATTGATTTGGCTATTTCTAAACCACTAACTCCTTGCGAAAATTCTTTTATTGTTCCGTCAGGTAATTTTATTTGTATTTTATCCATATTTCATCAGTGAAAAACTGAATTTACTCCAATTTCAAGTTAAATTTAAAAATTGACTACAAAAATAAGATTTATATTGTGTTTTTACAAATTTTCTTTTAATTTTATTATAACTATTCAATTATATTTTTTTATTAAACTTATTTACATTAGTTAGAATTATAGGATAAATTTTATGTCAAAAATTCAAGTTACATTCGGTATTGATGTTGGCGGAACAAATACCGTGTTCGGATTGGTTGATAATAGCGGAAAATGCTATGTCAAGGAAAAAATATCAACAAATGCAACCGAACCAGCAGAGAAATTATTCGAAAATTTATTTACTCATTTCAATAAGACTATGACTCACTTGAGTGATTATGAAATTCTTGGTGTTGGTATAGGTGCACCAAACGCAAATTATTATACAGGAATGGTAGAACAAGCACCAAACTTGAATTGGGGAAATATAAATTTAGTCAAACTTGTAAAAAAATATCTCAATATTCCCGTTGCAATTACTAATGATGCCAATGCAGCTGCTCTTGGTGAAATGCTTTTTGGTAATGCAAAAGGAATGAAAAATTTTATTGAAATAACTCTTGGAACAGGTCTGGGGAGTGGGATAGTAGTTGATGGTAAATTAGTTTATGGACACGATGGTTTTGCGGGGGAATTTGGACATACTACAATCAAGAGAAAGGGAAGAATGTGCGGTTGTGGAAGGCAGGGATGTTTAGAAGCTTATGTATCGGCATCGGGAATTGTCCGTTCGGCATTTGAATTATTATTGGAATCAAATGCTGAAAGTGTA
>JAFGPR010000177.1 GCA_016936095.1 Ignavibacteriales bacterium
ACTTCATCTGGAATACCTGCATCCAATGGTAAAGTTGCTGCATACCAATCATGCCATCCGTGATAACCACAGCATAATACTTTATTTCTCCCTGTATATGCTCGAGCCAACCGAATTGCGGCACTTGTAACATCAGCACCACCTCTACTATACCTAACTGCTTCTGCGTTTGGTATAACTTCTGATAATAATTCTGCAACCTCAACCTCAAGTGGATGAACTAAAGAAAAAGTAATCCCATCTTTAAGTTGTTCCTTGATTGCATTATCAACTCTGTCATAAGTATATCCTAATGACAATGGTCCAATCCCCATATTATAATCGATATACTCATTCCCATCAACATCCCAGACATGACTACCTTTTCCTTTTCTTAAAAATTTTGGTGCTACTCCATTAACATGTTGCATAGGTCCTTTTGCCATTGTTTGTGAGTAAGCGGGTATAAGATTTTTTATTCTTTCAAATAAAATATTTGATTGAATTATATCAGGATAATTATTGTTCTTAAAGATTTTATTTGACATTTTTCCCCTTTGTTAAATATTTGTAAATTTTCTTGCTAATTTGTTCTGCAGTATATCCCTCATGCTCAAGCACATCATTAAATAAGGATGGTTTAAACCATCTTTCGTCCAAAGAGATTGGTAATATTTTATTATAGATTTTTCCCCCAGCCATTATTTCTGCCATAATTGAGAATAGGCCACCTACCTTAAAATGATCTTCTAGAGTTACAATTAAGTCGCTATTATCAAGTATTTTTAAAATCTTTTTTTTGTCTATTGGTTTTAATGTTCTTAAGTTTATAACTCTCGCTTTAATTCCTTTCTTTTTAAGTTTACTTAATGCTTTAATTGCTTGGTTAAATAGCACACCATAAACTAAGATAGAAACATCATTACCTTCACTAAAAGTTTCGCTTTTTCCCATTTCAAATTTTTTATGTTTTTCAATTGCTTTTAAATCATTATATCTTATATAAAACGGATTTGGTGAATTAAAAACATCCTCTAATCCTAAAATTAAATCATCCTCATCTGCTGGACAAAAAATATTCATATTTGGAATATTTCTCATCAATGCGATATCCTCAATGGCTTGATGAGTAGGGCCATTCCCTTCAGATAAAAAACCACTGAAAGTACCAACTAATTTAATTGTTAAGTTAGGATACCCGATATCAGTTCTAATAAATTCAAAACTACGCATTGTTAAAAAACTTGCTAATCCATGAATTATTGGTAATTTATTGCACAATGCTAAGCCGGCAGAAATACCAACCATGCTTTGTTCTGCTATTCCTACATCAATGAAGCTGTTACCTAAAATATTAGAAATATCTCTAATTGCAGATCTGTTTTCAACGGTTAACACCATTAAATTGTTATGTTTCTCCTTGTATGATAAAAGAAAATTTTCATATTTATTCATTACATAATATCCGTCATTTGTTCGAGTTCGAGTTTATAATTATTTATTTCATCATCTGTAAACTTACAGAACCATTTATCAGTTTTCATTTCAATGCTAGGAATACCTTTACCACGTACTGTTTCGGCAATCAAGATTGTTGGTTTATCTTCATTTGGATATTTCTTTAATTTTATATCCATATCATTAAAATCATGCCCATTCACTGAATCAACATAAAATCCAAATGAATTAAACTTTTCTTTCAGAGGTTCTAATGGAATAAGTTCTTCGGTTATTTTATTTGCCTGTATTTTGTTTCTGTCTATTATTATTAGCAAATTATTTAATTTAAAAGTTGAAGCAATCAGTAAGGATTCCCAGTTACTACCTTCGTTTAATTCTCCGTCTCCAAGCAGAACAACAACTTTATTATTTCGCTGTTCTATTTTACAATCTAATGCAACTCCAACAGCAACAGATAATAAATGACCTAGTGATCCAGAATGAAATTCAACTCCGTTAATTTTAGTATTTGGATGCCAATAAATATCATCATTTGTCTTCAAATGATTTTTTAATCTTTCCTTTTCTAGCCATCCAAGTTCAACAAAAGTTGCGTATAATGCTGGAACACTATGTCCCTTTGAAAGAAAGAAATAATCTCTTGTTGGATCTTTTAAGTGAGCAGAATCAACATTTAAAAATTTCTTATACAAGAATAAAATGATGTCAACACATGAATATGATGCTCCTAAAAAGCAGCCTCCTTCTGTCATATCCAAAATATGTCTTCGTGCTCTAAGTGCTATTTCTTTTAATTCATCTTCCATTTATTTTCTATATTATTTTTAATAAATTGTTTTTATAGTGATCTATATTTTTAATTTCATTGATGTAATTTTCATACCAATACCTACCTAGATATTTTCTATTTAGAACTTTTATATTTTTGTTTTCATCCAGAAATTTTATTATGTCTTTATAAGTAAAATTTGAGTTTTGTGGGTATAATCCTTCGTATATTTTTTTTATTAGTAAATAATCTTCAAAATAATCAATAGTATAACGGTAATTCATTGAATAATCAATATTATCTTCGGTTGTAACGTTTCCAATCGAGAATTTATCTGTATTTTCCCAAATGTACGGTGTTGTATGCTCTCGTTGATATTTTTTTTCTGCCTTATCCCACGCTAATTCTAAAGCATTCATTGACATTATTTCTACATCATTTCCATCCGGATATGTTGCGGGATGGAGATTGCTTACATAATCGAATTGATTCGAATTATCTAAGTAATAGCCAATTACCTTATCAATTATTTTAGGATCGATAAGAGGACAATCCGAAGGTATTTTTACAACTAAATCGGCATTATAATATTTTGATGCTTGATAGTGCCTATCTAATAGGTCATACAAATTACCTCTAAATATTTTGATTTTTTCTTTTTTACATAATTCCTCAATTACATCGTCGGAATAATCTTTTGAAGTTGCAACCACTATTTCACCAACTAACTTTGCTTCTGAAATTCTCTCAATCATCCAAAGTAAAATTGGTTTATCTAAAATAGGCATCATAACCTTATTTGGTAATCTTGTTGAACTCGTTCTCGCTTGTATAATTACTATTACTTTCATACAGCTTTCGATAATAATTTTCGTTTTAATTTATATTTTTTTAATACTTGTGCTGGCTTCGGAATATTTGAATATAAAAGTTGATATCCTACTTCAGCAATATTAAAAGCTGACTGTCCATTGTTTTGAATTGGTAATAATTTTTTTAATGTTTCTATTTCAAAATCAGAATATACTTCTTTATTTAAAGCTAAACCTACATATACGACTGAGGAATAACGTGTTATTAGAATATCACAATTAGCAATCATCTCATTGATATTTCCACTTGTATAGATTAATGAACCAGGAGCATATTTATTTATTTCCTTGATAGCTCTATTGAAATTTTCATTTGGATGAAGTTTAAATATTAGTTGTTTATCTTCAGCGATTTCAACTGCATTTTTAATAAACTGTTTTCTATTTTCATGATGCAACGTTTCTCTTTGATCACTTGTTGCGACTAATGCATAACTCTTATATGGAAAATTATTTCTATAGTATTTTTTAAAATTATCAAAGTTCGGGATTCCAGTTACACTAATTTTTGATTGTTCGGCTCCTCTGTTTACAAAAAAATCTTTATAACCCTCAGAAGCAACACAAAACAAATCATATTTATTAGATTGCCCAAACATTGCTGTATCACCAAGGTAACGCGGTAATTTCAAATATTTAGTCAAATAGTATGTTAAAGTATCTTTATTTGTCATTCCTTCCTGAACAAGAATAATCTTTTTATTTTGAATATTTTTAGGTATTATCAAATCAGAACAAGTATAAACTAAATCATAATCATTTTGCATACCTTTATAATCAACTTTTAGATTATTTCTTTTAAGGAAATTCTCAGTTTTTTCTCGTGCTTGTCCACCAAGAATTGTAAAATCAAGAATGCCTTTTTTTACAAAATAATCTAAAAATCCATCTGTATAATATGGAGTAAAAAAACATTCTTCATTTTTAAAATGTTTTGATATTTCATACATCATTGTAGTTTGGTTCAATGAACCACATATAAAAAGAATCTTCATTTTTTTAATTTTCTATTAAAGTTAAATTAACCTGCAATAATTAACATTACGAACTTAAAAGAAAAATTAAGACCAAATGTTAAGCTATTCTTGAATTATCATTAATTAATTATTTTGTTTCTGTACAATTAAAAGTAAAGCTTGCTTAACATTATAGTAATATTGCTTTGTTAAATTTTAATTTAAAAATTTTGCATTATGATAATTTACCAAATATCCGATCTCCATTTAAGTCAATGGTATTATCCCGGACATACAGAGAAACTCAGAAAAATTATCAAATATATTTCTGAGAATGGCTTTGATCATTTGGTTATTACAGGTGATATCTCTGATAATGCAATGAAATCTGATTTTGACATTTTGAAAAATTTGTTAATTCAGAATAAGATTTATGATTCACAGAAGGTGACAATTACAATAGGAAATCATGATATTTTTGGCGGAATTCAACGTGCTTCAGATGTCCTTAAGATGCCAGAAAAATACTCAAAAATAAATTATAGTGCTAAAGTTAAATATTTTAAAAAGGAATTTAGAAAACTATTTAAAAAAGTATTTTGGCCTGATAGAAATAGTTTTGTTTTTTCAAAAAAAATTCACAATGTATTATTTGTTGGTATAAATTCAATTGATCATTATTCGAAAATTAAAAATCCTTTCGCATCAAATGGTAAGATTACAAAAAAAGAATTATCGGCATTAAATATGATTTTTCAAAAATATGAAAAAAAGAACTTGATAAGAATTGTGCTAATGCATCATCATTTGTATAAAAACGGTTTTCCTTCCTATGGAACGCAAAATAAGATATGGCGTAGAATAGAGAATTTTACTCTTAGTTTAAGAAAACGTAAAAAATTGATTAATTATTTTAATGAAAAAAAAGTAAATTATATTCTTCACGGTCATAGTCACGAAATTATAAAATATAAAAAAAAGAACATGACACTGCTTAATTGTGGCGGATGTGTACTTAATGGTGAACAATATTCAAACATTTTTAAACTAACTATAAATTCTTCAGGAATTAAATCGGAAATAATAACTATTAAATAATAAAAAAAATTAAAATATTAAAAATAAAACTCCAGCAAACATTAAATTCTCTTTTTAGGTAGAGTATCGACAAAACCCATAAAGAACCTTTCGAAAATTATTTACTATTTTAATATTATTCTTCAAAAAATTCGAAATGCTAATGATGAGATTTTCTTTTTCGTAATCTAAATGTAAAAGATTTATCAATAAGTTTGATTTATTTATATTTGCACAATTATTTTTCAAAATTACGGAATATTATGACTGAAATACCAAAAGCGTATAATCCTCAAGCTGTTGAAGACAAATGGATAAAATTTTGGGCAGACAACAAACTTTATCATTCTGAAGTTGATAATTCAAAAACACCTTATACAATCATAATTCCTCCACCAAATATTACAGGGATACTCACTCTTGGACATGTTTTAAATAATTCAATTCAAGATGTCTATATTCGCTATAAACGAATGAAAGGATTTAATGCGTGCTGGATTCCGGGAACAGATCATGCCTCTATTGCAACCGAAGCGAAAGTAGTTGGGTTTCTTAAAGAAAAAGGAATAGATAAATTTGAAATTGGGCGAGAGGAATTTCTAAAACACTGCTGGGAATGGAAAGAAAAATACGGTGGCTTAATTACACAGCAGTTGAGGAAACTTGGAATAAGTTGCGATTGGGAACGCGAAAGATTTACAATGGATGAACATTATTCAAGCAAGGTAATTGAAGCATTTGTCAAGTTGTATAAGAAAGGATTA
>JAFGPR010000178.1 GCA_016936095.1 Ignavibacteriales bacterium
AATGGTTTTTATTGCTTGCTTTGAATTATGAATTCGGGATAGAAAAGTAAGGTCTTTATTGTTAAAAGATTGAACACCAATACTAATACGATTTATTCCAAGTTCAAAATACTTATTCAACTTATTTTTCAGGGCTGTGCCGGGATTAACTTCGATTGTAACTTCTGCATCTTTATCTACAACAAATCTATTCTTTAGTTTATTAAAGATTGTCTGAATATCTTTATTGGGTAATATTGACGGCGTTCCTCCACCAATAAAAATTGAGGATAATATTACTTTTTCAGAATATAATTTTGAGTAATTATCTATTTCCTTACATAAGGCAGAAAGGAAAAAATTCTTTTGTGCCAGATTTGTAATAGAATAAAAATCACAGTATAAACACTTCTTAATACAAAAAGGTATATGAATATAACAGGCAATTTGTTTTTGTTCTATCCGGTCATTTAAAAATAAAAGATGTTGCATTATTTCTTGCTTGGAAAAGATAAATAGAAAAATAATCCATTACAAACTTAATAAAAAAACCCACGAAAAATCGTGGGTTCGGTACAGAAGTCTATATGAACAAAGCAAAACTTACATTTCTACTTCGCCTCGAATTACAATATCTATAGAAAACACAATCTTTTTATTAATATCCCATCCAGGGATATTTTGTGTTTGAAGTATACCTTCAAAACACGGTTGTACTTGATTCTGTTGAATAAGCGCAAGATAATTATTTATAAGTTGTATTTCATTAGCTGATAAAGGTAATACATATGGAGTGTTCATATAATCTGCTGGTCGGACATTTATAACACTTTCTGCAATCAAGGTGTCGCCAGTACCACTTATAATCCATAAATATATATCACCTGTCATAGTAGTTGGAATTACTTCCTTAACTCTTAAAGCAGCTTCAACAAAAGTTAGATTTTGAAATTTATTTCTATATTCTTGAAAAGTTGAGGATTCCGTATCAAGACAGACAGTATCTCGTTCATAATCATCTGGGTGTAAGCCTTGTCTTGTTAATTCAATGCTAAAAGGTACATTAATATCGATATTTTCAAATTCCTCACAGCTAACAAATAACAACGAAATTGATAATAAAGCTGCTACAAGAAAAGTTTTAATTAGTTTTTTCATTTTTTATCTCCAATTTATTTTATATTCCTAAAGTCAAACCGACAGTTGCAACACCCTGAGCCCCAAATCCATAATCCACATTTATTTTCAATATTGCTAAATTAATCATTACACCGAAAGTTGCACGAAAAGTATTTTCTCCGTCCAAACTTAAATTGATATCCTGATCTACTCTAACATCTGGATCACCACTTGCTGGGTCACCTTCAATGGTATAACTCAAATCACAATGGGTAGATTCAAGTTGCAATCCTAAATATGGCGTAAAAATGATAAATTCTTTACTAACATGTAGATTATACAAATTGCTTTGTATATCAAGAATTTCTGAAACGTTTAATGAAGTATGGAAAAATTGTAATGATACATCAACAGGTATCATCGGGAAGTGCATACTCGCCATATGTTTAAATCCAATTCCCCAGAAATTCAATTTTTCTGTTCCAAGATCAATCTCAGGTAAATATCTTACCATTAATTCAGTACCGTAAAAACCAGCTGCCAATTGTACCATTGCAAAGGGTAAATTCGATATATTAAGTCCTCCCGGGAATGTTACATAACCTTCCGAACCAGGATAAACAGCACCGTGATCACCGTAAATTGTAGCTGTAGGCTCATCTGCTACATAACCGCTTGGTAACTGAGGTGTAAAAAGTTTCTGATCATCAGGTATTACAAGATACATCCCAACTGTTCTTAAAGAGAAGCTAAAACCTGTAGGAACATAAGCTGTATTAAAAGTACCTGAATTAATGCCAATACCGTAAGAAGTGACTATTGGTTTTATGTAACCTTCCGCATTCTTTGAACTTATAGTACCAAGTCCATCACCAAATTGCGCGAAACTTACATTCATTGCTATTAGCAATAATGGAAGAATAATTAGATATTTCTTCATAATTAATTCCTCTTAAAATTGTTGTTGGAAAAATGCACAAAATATAATTTATAGTCAAGTAATATTTAATATTTTGTTTTAAGGATTTTGAAACACAGATTTTTTCTTTATTAAAATTTTCATAAATAAACCTAAAACAAAAATATTAATCTCTTAATTCGAATTTAACAATTCAAATAAATTTTTTATCTTTGAATAGTGTTAAAAAATATTCTCAATTAATATGAATTTATTCTGGGTAACTTTCGAATCAGTAGGTTTATTGCTTGGTATTGGATTGGTTGGATTTTGGATTATAGCAAGAAAAGTTGTTCCAATTGATATATTAAAAGTATTGTCTCCTCTTGTCCTTAGTGTAGCACTTCCTTGCATGGCTTTCACTAGTATCATTTCAAAATTCAATCCTACTGAAAAACCCGATTGGTATGTCATGCCTATTTGGTGGTTAGCATTCACTTTAATTATTATAATTCTTGCAACTCTTTTCAGGTATTTTTCCAAGAAAGAAATTCGGCGTGAATTTTATATCAGTTTAATTTATCCAAATGCAATTTTTACTCCACTGGCAATTATTCCCATTCTCTTTGGTAAGGACTCTACTATGCTTACTGACTTATTCATCTTCACTATCTTATTTCCAGCATTTCTTTTTAATACATACTTTTTATTTTATCCATCTCAAAACAAAGAACGAATAAATATAAGACGAATATTTAATGGTGTTTTTATAGGAACATTACTGGCGATTATTTTTAAACTAACCGAAACAGATAAACATATCCCTAATTTAGTCTTGAGAATAACTGAATTACTTGGTATGCTATCCATTCCTTTGATAATGATTTTAATCGGTGGTAATATTTTCGTTGACTATCAACGGAAGGAAAAAATAGATATTATTTCAATAATAAAATTCATACTTGTAAAAAACATTATTTTTCCCATAATAATTTTATTTCTGCTTGTTTGGATAAAACCACAATTCAACATTGCATTTTTAATTTTTCTTATGAGTGCTTTACCACCCGTGACAGCAATTTCGGTTTTTGTAGATAGAGCCGGTGGTAAAGTATCTACTGTTAATTATTTTTTAATTGCAAGTTTTATTTTATCACTTATCACACTACCGATTGCGATTATGATTTTCGGCAATTATTTTAGTATTAACTAACTCCATAAAAATAATGACAGACGAAAATAAATTAAATTGGTTGCAGGAATTCTTTCGAAAACGAAGAGAAAACAAGAAAAAGAAAATGGATAAATTGAAATCCAAGGGTATCGTATATAAAATTTTCCGTTCCATCGGAAAAACAATTTTATACTTTTTTATTTTTACAATTTTATGGGTAGTTGTTTATAAATTTGTTGACCCTCCTTTTACATCGCTTATGATAATTAGGTATTTTGAGGATGACTCAGAGGAAAAATCAATAGAAAAGGACTGGGTTAATATAGATGATATTTCACCAGATTTTTTGCTTGCTTGCGTTGCAGCCGAAGATCAATTATTTTTTGATCATTTCGGATTTGATATTAAAGCAATTGAAAAAGCACTGAAATATAATGAAAGAAGACAAGGGGAAAAAATAAAAGGTGCAAGTACAATTAGCCAACAATGTGCTAAAAATGTTTTTCTCTGGCCTGACAGAACCTGGGTAAGAAAAGGATTGGAAGTGTATTTTACATTGCTCATCGAATTAATTTGGGGCAAGGAAAGAATACTTGAAGTATATGCAAATGTAATTGAACTCGGAAAAAACATTTATGGAGTTGAAGCAGCTTCACAAATATATTTCAATAAATCTGCAGTTAAATTAACACGATATCAATCAGCATCACTGGGGGCAACAATCAAAAATCCATTAAAGAGAAATCCCAAAACCGGTGTTGGAGGTAGACAGTCCTGGGTGCTTGGACAAATGGGCAATCTTGGAAATTTGGTGGAAGAAAATTTAGGGATAGAAAAAAAATAAATTAATATGTGGCTGAGCTTTTTACAAACTCAGATAAATAAAATATTCTATTCCCAAATACACACCTATTAAAGCACTTATGATATATACTGACAATAATACCTTTTTTATCTTTCCTTTTTGCCAACCAATATCTTCATCACTAATTATTTTTCTTCCCATCATTGTATATTGAATTGCAGTTGAATATGATTGCTTTTTTAATAAATAATTTTTCCAAATTTTATTAATAAAAATAATTGGAATACCACCCATCAACACAAATAAGACCCCACATATCAACCATCCCCAGGCAATCACGGTTTGACCATTAACAGTTAAAAAACTATACTCCAGAAAATTCTCTCCAAGACTTATAAACAACAATGACCATACTGGTAAAATAATACTCCAGCCACCTATACGTTTACTAAAAACTTGGTTTAGAAAAACACTTGCCATCCCAGCAATAATAGAAACAGGCATAATCCATACCCAACCGGGAGCTTCATGCTGAATAACATAAGGTCCACCGTATGCTACGAATCCACCCAAATCCATTATTCCTCTCATTCCAAGATATAAACTTGCAAGGCAGAAAAAGAACAATATAGCGGTCACAAATATGAAAAATAAATATTTGTACAATTTTGATTTGTAATCTTCCATTTTTCGTCCTCCGTTTTTATCTTTACTTTTGAATAGTGTAATATACTGCTAATTTAGGTCTCAGACTTCTATTAGAATTATTGCTCGAAGCAAAAAGGAGAATTTTATATGGTGTTTCCTCCTGCAGTAATAATAAAAATCCATAACTTAAATCTCTATTGTCCACAATATCCTGAACAAGATTCGTAATATTTATATCTATAAAATCTTGAGTCGGTGTTGAAGATTTTGGAACATAAACTTCATTTTGATAAGTTGCTACCAATTGCGTATTCCAAGTTATTGTATTCTCATCCCAAGATGAAACAATACGTCGTATAGTAAAACCATTTTCACCTTTGTGTTCATTACCATAATAAGAATTACTATTAAAATATAGCGACAAAAATGCACTGTCAATTTTAGCATCATCGGGAATCTTGGATATATCAAAGGTAATTGCAACTCTATTTAGATATGACCGCCCCCCTTCTGTTGCGGCATACAAATGGATATCTGGTAACTTTCCATAATTGCTTTCGGGATATACACTGTTTATCACTGCATCATTTCCATAAGTTTCATCGGGTTGTAAAATTAAAATTAAATGCTGAAATTCGATATTATCTTTTTGACAAGAAACTGAAAAGACAAATAAAATAAAAATTGTAACTCTGTAAAATGCTGATTTCATATAACTTTAATTACCAACATTAATATCTCTTTCTGTTACATCCCAATACCTACCAGTATTTTCATTTTTTGTATGTATATACATTTTATCAGGTGTCAATCTAACAATTGAGAATCCATAACATCCATTACAATCAGTAATTTTATCAGAAATACCACCAGGTATCATAGAAAAATTTTCAAATACAATATTATTTCCATTTGCATCTTTGCCCGCCGGTACCTGAATCCAGTGTTGATGATGATTATGACCAGTAAATATTCCAAGTACGTTATATGGTTTCACTGTCTTTGAAGTATCAACACGACAAGGATTGAGAACATCAAGCAGCAGACTTTTTTGTTCTTCAGTCCACCAGCTCGCACTAAAACCATCCTAACCATAATGTTGAAAAATCAAGACACCAAGATTTTTATCGCCAACAATTTGTTTTAAACTTGTTTTTAACCATTCAATTTTATCAATATCTGTCTCATTCATTGCCTCCCAATTATAAGAACTTGCGTGTAAACCAAGCGTAACAAAAACATATTGTCCCCATCGCCATATAAAATTAGTCGGTGCATGTGAAGGATATTGGGCTAAAATACCATTGGCATTAGAAACACGCTGAATGATATACCCAACAGTTCTTGATGTTTCGTTATCAGAATTTGATGCTACGTCGTGATTTCCCAACATTGGAATTACCGGTGTATTAATTCTTACACCTTGGCTATATGCATCATTGCATCTTGTCCCGCAATCACAGTCCCAAGTGTATACCCCACTATTTGAATAATTGTATTCAAAAAGTTGTCTGAATGCTAGAATCTGTTGTGTGTTAACATTATGGTCATTTGTCATATCCCCAAGATGTATTATACCGAGGCAATCGTGCTCAACATGAGGAGCGCCGGTTGTTTTGCAATCAAGATTTAGATCTTTCACAACTTTACGAATATTACGCATGTGCTCACTATTATTATAGTAATCTCCATCGCCACATATTTCAGTATTGCCATCTCTACAGGTCATAGCATCAATATGAGTATCAGCAATTAGTCCGAATGAAACATATTTTTCATTTTCCGAAACCGCCTTATAAAATAAATCGATTTTTTCCGGTGAGCCCCACCTTCCATGTTCATTCTCACCTTCGGGACACATACAAAAAGTACAATAAGTTGAACTTGTTAGAACAATTTCATGTTCACTTATTTGTTCGCAATCACATCCTTTAAGAATAAATATAAAAGTTACTGCCCAAAGCAAAGCAACAAAATTAACAATTAAAGAACTCTTTGTAATCAATTTAATTAATTTAATTTTCATTGTTAGCCCCACTAGTATAATGAAAAGTTTTAATTCTTGCTTGAATTACAATTAAACGAAAAATTACATTTTTATCTACATAATTTAATTAGATTATATTAAACACCAACAATAACTAAACAATAATAAATACCATATCCACCATTAACATATCACTTCACGATTTTAAATTTCGTCTCGTTCTCTTAACGACCTATTATTTTAATATCAATCAACCCAAAGCAAAGTGTCTTTTTCTACAGCTTCTTCATATCTAAGCCCAATTTCTGTTGAATTTTATTTAAATATAACTAGCTAGCATCCTATATCTTTTTTACAATTTTTACTCAACCATCTACGCCATTCATTTCGATAATTGAATTTTACAGCATCATAGTATTCTTTTGGAAATTCTTTATTAATCATATTATTTTTTAATTGAATTAATTAAGACGAAAGGAATAGTTAATTTAAATACACCCTGCTTTTCCGAAAGTTCATTCAAATTCTTTTCAATTAAATCAAACACTAGTCCAACTTTGTTTCTTGGTAATAATTTTACCCAAGATTCCATAAATGCCAAACAAATAAAATAATGATTAAGCATAGCAGAACCATCAGTAAATTTATAGTTGAATTGATCTTCCACCATCTCGTTTACAATAAAACCATACTTTTCAACTTTATTGATAATTTCATCTACAGGTGGACGTTTTTTGTGAATGTGTTTATTTAGCAGATGAATTTCATTATGTAATTTCAATTCAGATAGAATTTTTTCATATTCTGTATAAAATTCAATCATAGTCCTATCAGTATTAAAAGTAAAAATGAATTGCCCACCTTCCTTAATTACTCTTGAACATTCATAAAATACTTTATCAACACTATTAACATTATTAATTCCATTATTGCTTACAATCAAATCCACTGATTCATTATCAAGAGGAATTGATTCAGCAACACCTTCAATTATTTGTACATTAGCCAATTGATAATAATCAATCTTATTCTTTACTTTTCCAATTGCTTCTTTCCAAGGATCAATTCCATAAATGATAGAATTTTCTCCTAATCTCATTGCTAATTCTATTAGTGGGAACCCTGTTCCGCAACCGATATCTAACGCAGTAATGTTTATTTTATAATCAATATAATCAAGCAACTTTATTCCAAACGGTGAAGACCAAATTGGAATTTCATCATAGAAATCAACTACTTTATTACAATCAAAATTATTTGATAAATACTTTCTCATATCCAAATTTTCTGCTATTCCTATTTGCATTATACAAGTATATTAAGTATTAAACAATGTGTGCTTTTTATCATAAACACCTCTCTCAGTTTTTGCTGTTCCATACCAGTTAGTGGTCGAATTAATAATCTCGTACATGCACAAAAAATAGCAATGTTTAAAATATAATTCATGCATCCTCGACTGAAATACTTTCTTGAGTCTTAGGTGTTGGTAAAATATAAGTTAACATAATGCTATCAACTTATGTTAATATTTACATATCATCTGCTGCCTTTGGATTTTCACCACAAGAAATTAATAAATATAAAGGTAAAAATATGACATGTATGCATTTACTATTTTTTTTCATAAAAACCCAACTTATTAAATTCTTGTTAACATTTTAACAATTATAAAAATCCAAAATATTATTATCAGTATTGAAGAAACAAGACAAAATGTTTTTTTAAATTTATTAGTCCAACGCTTCCAATTTATGATTATTGCTATTATAACAATTAGACAAAACATAATCACAATAATATTAATTGGTAAAAAAATACCAAAGTAAAAGTAAAAATTATTAGGAGCACTTCTTGGATGGACATCAAATAATTCATATTTGTAAGAGCTTAGAATTATTGAAGAAATGAACAGAATCAGAGAAATAATTGATAGAATAAAAATAAAGTTTAATTTCTTTTTTTCTATGTCATAATTCTTAACTTTATCCAATGAATGCACCTAAAGATATTTCTTTTAATTTATCCTTCAATATCTCCCATCCTTTTCTCACATGTCTTTCTTCCGTTCTTAATCCTGAAATTACTAAACGTAAGACGAATGTATCATTTAATTTTGTATGTGTAATAAATATTTCTCCTGTCTTATTTACCTCATCCATCAATTTCTGATTAAGTTCAT
>JAFGPR010000179.1 GCA_016936095.1 Ignavibacteriales bacterium
AATATGTAAAAATTGTGGTTCGTACTTAGTAATCAGAAAATCAAAAGAAGGTAATGAATTTTTAGGTTGTATCAATTATCCAAATTGTAGATATACTAAGTCTATAAATTGATTTTAAAAATATTTAAAAATAAATTTAGCAATGCAATGAAAAATTTATCAGTATTATTAATTGCTTTAATTTCCTCGCTTGTTATCAGTTGTGAGATGCCGAAAGAAAAAATTGAAGCAATCAGAGGAGTATGGCTGACTAATGTAGATAGCGAAGTACTTAATTCAAAAGAAAATATTATTGAAGCTGTCAATCTATTGGATGAGTGTAATTTTAACACAATATTCGTCGTTGTTTGGAATAAGACAATGACACAGTATCCGTCAAAAATTATGAAGGAATTTACAGGTGTTGAAATAGACACGCTATTTACTGGAAGAGATCCACTAAAAGAATTAATTGAAGAAGCGCATAAGAAAAATATTAATGTAATAGCTTGGTTTGAATTTGGTTTTTCTGCCTCTCATCAACAAAACGGGGGACCTTTGTTAGAGAAGAAACCAAATTGGAAGGCGATTGATGCAGATGGTAATTTGGTTACAAAAAATGGTTTTGAATGGATGAATGGATTCAATCCTGAAGTGCAGGATTTTATGCTCTCACTAATTATGGAAGTAGTTAATAATTACGATATTGACGGCATTCAAGGCGATGACCGATTACCAGCGATGCCTTCTGAAAGTGGTTATGACGAATATACATTAAATCTTTACAAAATTGAACATAATGGAAATGAACCACCCCAAAATTACAAAGATTACGAATGGATAAAATGGCGTTCAAATCTTCTTAATCAATATATGAAGAAAATTTATACCACTGTTAAGGAAGCAAAACCGAATTGTATTATTTCAATGGCACCGAGTATTTATCCTTGGAGCGAAGAAGAATATCTGCAAGACTGGCCTACTTGGGTAAACTTAGGTTATGTCGAACTTGTATGTCCGCAATTGTACAGAGAAGAATTAGATGATTATGTGGAGTTATTAGACAATATTACATCGAATCAATTAACCAAACAGAATTTGGATAAATTTTATCCTGGTGTTCTATTGAAAGTTGGTGATTATTATCCGTCCGAAGAATACTTAGAGCAAATGATAGGAAAAAATCGTGAATATGGAATTAATGGAGAAGTATTTTTCTTTTATGAGGGACTTAAAAAATATCCTGAATTTTTCAAAAATCTTTACAAAGAAAAAGCTGAATTTCCAAATTTCTTAAAAAACTGAGAGTAAAATGAAATTAAAAATATTTGTAGTATTTCTTTTAACATTAACAATATCTCAGGCACAGACACAAGAATTCCGTGGTGTATGGTTAACTAATGTTGATAGCTATGTACTTGATTCTGATGCAAATATTATTGAAGCAATGAATTATTTATCATCAATAGGAATAAATGTAATTTTTCCTGTAGTCTATAATAAAGGATATACTTTATATCCGAGCCAAATTATGGACAGCTTATTCAATGAACCAATAATCCCAGATGAACCATATTTACAAAACAGAGATTTTTTGGATAGAATGATTATTGAAGCACATCGTCTTGGTATTGAAGTAATTCCCTGGTTTGAATTCGGTTTTTCAACATCATATAGTGAGAATGGCGGACATATTATAGCAAAGTTTCCTCACTGGGCATTGGAAGATAATTATGGAAATCTTGTTGTGAAACATGGCTTTGATTGGAGCTCTGGAATAAATCCTGAAGTTCAAAATTATATGAACTCTCTAATATTTGAGGTGATAAATAATTATGATGTAGATGGAATACAGGGAGATGACAGATTACCAGCAATGCCTGTGGAAGGTGGCTATGATTCCGTTACTGTTGAAATATATAAAAGTGAACATAGTGGTTCAGCTCCACCAACTTCATATTCCGATGGCCCTTGGATGCAATGGCGTGCAAATAAACTTACTACTTTTCTAAGTAATTTAAAAGATTCAATTAAAACAATTAATGAAAATCTTATTGTTTCAATGTCACCAACGCCATATTATTGGGGATATGGTCAATATTTACAAGATTCAAAAAAGTGGGCACAAGATAGTCTTGCAGAAAATTTAATTCCTCAGTTATATCAATATAATATTTCTGATTACAACTATGCTTTGAATTCAACTTGGACAGATGTCGGTCAATATTATCCAAATGCATTTTATGCAGGTATGTTAATTAAATCTGGAACGTATGTGGCACCACAAGATTTATTTAAGCAAATGCTGCAAGCAAACAGAACAAAGGGAATTAAAGGTGAATGCTTTTTCTTCTACGAAGGTTTAAGAGCAAATAATAATGAGCTTGGTGATACATTAAAAAATTCTTTTTATAATTCGAGAGCATTATTACCACATCGTTATGGTGTTGATTGGCGTCCTCCTGCATCAATTGTTAACGAAGATTCTTCAGCAGTTATACAAATTGGTACTTGGGTACTGAAAAGCAGAAATGGCTGGGAAGGAAAAATGTTGAAAACCACAGATACAAATTATGCAGCACTTGAATATTATTTTGATGTCGATTCCGATTGCTATTATGATATATTTGAATACCGTGTTCCGAATACAACCTATACTACACAAGCAGTTTTTACTTTATTTTCCGATAGTACTATTTACAATGGGATTGATACTGCTCAGGTTATAATAGATCAAAGTAATGTAAATAAAACTGGATGGCATAAAATAGGGACGGTTTATTTAAAATCAGGGAATAAAAAAGTTGTTAAAGTTGATAATTCATTCCTTGAGAGTGATAGGGAATTAGTGGCTGATGCGATTATGTTAATGGTGAATAGAAAGAAAAATCCTGATTTAAATCTTACTTCTATTGATGATTTTGATAAAAAAAATAATCAACCGGGAAATTTTATTTTATATCAAAATTATCCTAATCCTTTTAATCCTATAACGAAAATTAAATTCAATATTCCGTCAGATAATCGAGTTATATTGAAGATTTTTGATGTTCTTGGGCAGGAAGTAAAAACTTTAGTTAACGAAGATAAAAAAACAGGTACTTATGAAGTTGAATTTGACGCTTCTAATCTTTCGAGTGGTGTATATTTTTATCAACTTAAAGCTGGAAATAATTTACAAGTAAAAAAGTGTATTCTGATTAAATAAAAATTTTTCATCTGTCATTCTGATCGCACCGAAAAATCTTAAAACAACAAATGAGTTAATAAAAGTAAGTAATGAAATTTTTCATCGCTTAAAAGTTGTAACTTTCAATATCATAATGTAAGGTGTTTCAATTTATCTTGGAGAAAAAATGAAAAAATTTACTCTAATATTTTTATCAATCATTTCTTTTAATATTTATTCTCAATTATTGGAAGAATTCCGTGGAGTAAAATTAACAAATGTAGATAGTCAGATCTTATTTACCGATGATAATATTGCCGCTGGTATGGATTTCCTTGCCTCTAAAGGAATAAATGCTGTACTTACTGTTGTATGGAATGGTGGGTGGACACTATATCCAAGTCAGGTAATGGATAGTTTATTTGGTAAAGAAATTCATTCGGATTTTACAGGCCGAGATCCGTTGAAAAGAGTAATAATTGAAGCACATAGGAATGGTATCGAAGTATATCCCTGGTTTGAGTATGGTTATGCTGCTTGGTATTCAGGCGGGACACCTCCTTTTGGTGGACATATTTTACAAACATTTCCTGATTGGGCTTCAAGAAATTATGATGGCTCGATTACAACAGAAAATGGTTTTGATTGGATGCAGGCAATAAATCCGGAAGTTCAGACTTTCATGAATTCTTTAGTTAGCGAAGTGCTACAATATGATCTTGATGGTATAGAATTTTCGGATAGAATACCAGCATTACCGGTAAAAGGCGGATACGATTCTATTACTGTTGAAATTTATAAAAGTGAGCATAGTGGAAGTAATCCTCCTTCAAGTTACGGGGATACAAATTGGATAAGATGGCGTGCTGATAAATTAAATTTATGGTATTACGATGTTAGAAATATTATTAAATCTGTTGATAGTAATATATTTGTGTCTTCAAGTCCGAGTGTTTATCCATGGTCTTATGAACACTATTTGCAAGATGCTCAGGGATGGATTAATCAAGGAATTTGCGATCATTTTATTCCTCAGTTATATCGTTATTCCTATAATGAATATTTAACCGAATTAATAAATGCTTGTAATCAAGTGGGCACTACCAAAAGAGATATATTATTTCCTGGTATTTTAATGAATATTGGAGTTGAAGGCAATCCGGGATATTATGTTATAAGCCCATCCTATTTATTGAGTGCTCTTCAGGCAAATCGTGATAGAAACGTTATGGGTGAAGCATATTTCTATTACGAAGGTTTCAGAAAAAATAATGATCTCTTAGCAGATACTTTAAGAGCAACTTTCTATGCGGAAGATGCTATTGTTCCATTAAGAGGTGGAAATGTTTGGCGACCAAAAGCAAAAATCGTAAATGAAACTGATTCAGCAGCATTAAATTTTACTGGCAACTGGGTATTAAAAAGCAGAAATGGATTTACAGGAAAAGTTCTGGAAAATACAGATACCAATTATTCATCAATCGAATATTTTTTCAATATTGAAAATGCCGCCTATTACGATGTTTATAACTATATGGTAACCAATACTTCCCACACACAAAATGCAGTTTTTACAATTTATTCAGAAACAGACTCGCAAGTAGTGATTGTTGATGAGAGTAACATTTTAGTAAAGGGGTGGGAACCTATTGCTACAGTTTATTTAACAGAGGGTAATCATCGAGTGGTAAAACTTGACAATTCTCAACTTGAATATGGCAAATCATTAATCGCTGATGCAACGATGCTGATGATTAATAGAAGATT
>JAFGPR010000180.1 GCA_016936095.1 Ignavibacteriales bacterium
TTATTTTTAGTTAGTATCATTTGATACCTAAAGAATTTTTAAATATTTTTAATAAATTTAACAGGTATCACTATGAATCATTTAACTCAAAAAAGACTTAAGTCAAAATCAGTTCAAAGCTCTATCATCAATTCCATCGCTTCGGATTTTAACCTCACTCCCATTTTAGCCGAAGCTTATTTTAACCAGATTAAAAGTTATTTCTCTGAACACTCGGAAATTAATTTATCCTCAGGTCAAATTCATTATCTCGCCATCGATGATAAAGAACCTGCCGGAAAGCCTGTCGGGCTCTGTAAAAAAATATCCGTTAAGCTTTCCCTACATAATCCGGATGTTGATATTGATGTTTATCATAAATCCGGTCTCAAAGGTTTAAGGCAACACAGATTGCTGCGTATTACTAAAGAAGCCATCGAACAAGGTGCTTTGCTTTCTTATGAAGATCTGGCTTTTCTGCTAACTACAAGTATTGTCACTATCAAAAGAGATATTGCCGCTATGAGAAGAAATGGTCTTACTATTCCTTCCCGAGGCTGGAGGCATAATATGGGCAGAGGCTCTACTCACAAATCTCAAATCCTTCAACTTTATCTCTCGGGTTATTTATTCTCCGATATTGAAAGAAAAACTCATCACTCCGAAACTGCCGTTAAAAGATATATTCAGGATTTCTCCAGAATTATCCTTCTGCACCTGAAAAATCTCTCCGTTGACCAAATCCGAATATCTACAGGTTTCTCCAACAGACTTATCGGCGAATATATTCAACTCTACAAAAAGTATTCTGCAGAAAATAACCAAAGACTTAATCTTATCTTTCAGCCGCATCTTGATGCTAAAAAAAAGTCTGCAAAACCCCGGAAAGTGAGGTAATTACTATGTCTAAGGCTATTGAGGGTAATCTGAAATTCATCCCAAGAGATACAAGAAATCATTCTAAAGAATCTATCGCAGAAAAAAGATTTTTCCGTATTAAAGGGAAAACCATTAAAGCAATTCTTCTGGATAAATTCATTAACCAATATGGCTATGACAAAGGGATTATTACTGCTAATGCTATCGTGGATGATATTTTACTGCTCATCGAAAACTATTTCCGCTTTCACGATAACTCTTTCCTTAAACAAGGGCAAATGGTCTGGGCTGCTGTGCCTGTTAACGAGTTCCCTAAAAAAGGTAAATCCATGGCGCAAACCAAACTAATTCCTGTTGTTCTTGATATTATCTCTGATGAGGATATTCTTGATATGAAAAAACCTCTTCATCACAGAGAAGTCCGTATCAAAAAAATTGAACGTTGGACTCATCAAGCATTTGACCAGGGCGCTTTACTCTCTCAACTTGACCTGGCTGTCCTGCTCTCTGTTAATGAATTTACCGCCGGAAATTACGTACGGGAATTTCATTCCCTATATGGAAGAAATCTTCCTACAAGAGGTAATGTCCAACTTATCGGAAGCGGTCAATCTCATAAAAAAGAAATAATTGCTCTGTATCTTAAAGGTTACCTTATTCCTTCGATTTGTCAAAGAACTAATCACTCTAAAGAAGCTGTTGAAAGATACATACGTGACTTTGAAGCTGTTCGTCTTTTATCCGATAAAGATTTTAATATTGATTCAATTTCTTTAATTACTCGTTTATCTAAATCTGTGGTCGGTCAGTATCTTGATTTGATACCAACCGACTCTTAGTATTTTTATTTGTTTTGTTCTTTCTTATATTTCCTTTGGTATCATATGATACTATTTCAGCAAAATCATTCTTTTTACATCAGTAAATCCATTTGCTTCCATACGGTAAAAGTATATTCCCGATGGCGAATCTCGGGATTCAAATCTCACCTCATACGTCCCCGCCTGTAAATATTTATTTACAAGTAAAGCAACCTCTCTGCCTGTAATATCATATACATTTATTTTTACATTCCCTGCATTTAACATTTCAAATTTAACATTTGTCATTGAATTAAAGGGGTTCGGATAATTCTGTTCCAAAGAAAAATCCGAAGGGATATCATTACCTGTTTGCAGTATATTTAAAAGTGGTTCACCGCCTGTGGTTGTGTGCATAATAGTTGCTTTTCCACCCGCGATCCATCCAGTATTATCGTTAAGAAAATACATCGTTAATACCTGAAATCCATAAGCCAGATATTCCTGTCTCCAGATATAGCCCCCATCCGTAGATTTTATCAATCTTCCGGGACCGCCAACCCATCCGGTATTTAAACTTGAAAAAGTACAATAATCAGGATTAATACCTTCAAAATACGGGACAGAGCAAATGCTGTCCCATGTATCGCCAAAATTTGTACTTCTATATAAACTTCTCTGTCTTTCTACGAAATAACAATATTTATTATCAATAACCGATAAATTATATATCCAGCCCAATGGTTCAGGAACTATATTGATTTGTATCCAATTAATACCGCTATTGGTAGTTTTAAAAACGCCACCTGCTGCTCCGACTCCTAATCCGGTATTAGAATTTTTAAAATGTAAACTATATAACCAATGATTCAAATAGGTTGAATCAAAACTTTGACAACCATCCAATGTTCTCATAATATATTGCTCTCCGGCAATCCATCCTGTATCTTTACTTGTAAAATACAATGATAAATAGCTTTGTCCCTGATACATAGGACCATTTCGAATTGCTATCCAATTATTTCCTCCATTTGTTGTTTTTAATATTGTTTCCCAGGAACCTACACAATATACTAAATTCGAATCAATAGGAAATATTTCGTTTAAGTTTTTATTCGTAGCAGGTGTAGTTTGCTGAATCCAATTAAAACCTCCATTGGTAGTTTTCATAATTGTTTTGCTTCCGCATACCCAGCCTGTATTTCTGTTTATAAATTTTATATCATATAAATTCGGACCTGATAATTCACGATTCTGCAATATCCATTGTCCATTTGCAATTATACTTGAAAAGGAAAACATTAACAGGAGTATTTTTTTAGGATTAATCATTATGGAATATCTCATTTTATTAAAATCATTTTTTTAATTTCCGTAAATGAATTTGTTCTTATTCTGTAGAAATATATTCCGCTTGCGAAGTCAGAACCATTAAAGGAAACAATATATGTACCTGTATTTTTATATTCATTTACTAATTCTTTTACTAATTTCCCGGTAATATCAAAAATACTAATATTAACACATTCATTTTCCTTGATTGAATATGTAATATTAGTTATTGGATTAAATGGATTAGGATAGTTTTGAAATAATTTATTACTTGTGATTATGTTAGGGTATAAATTATTATAAAAGCCATCTCCGTCATTTACACCTCCATCGGGTGTTATTCCTGATGTAGCAGCAAAATCTGACCGTAATGATTCATTATTATCTTCGTCAACTGCCACTATTTTGTAACGTACGGGAAATTCAATACCATAAGGCGGTTGATAATCTAATTCTGCACAATCGTATTCGTTAATTGTATAATCAATATATTGGTGATAATTTTCATTTGGGTCGCCATAACAAATACCAATTTCAGCATAATCTCCTTCACCAGGAACTTGTGACATATCCGGTTTAGTTGCTCTTAAAATTTTGTATTTCAATTTATAATTGCCATAATATAATATATCCATATCAGGTTCTCCATTTTTCTTCCAATTAAGAACGGGATGACAAATAGTAGGTGTATCAATCGGATAATATTCTGTTAAATATAAACCTGTTGGTTTAGATGGAGGTGTTAAATCTAATATTTGTTCTAGTGGCGTTGTTTCATCCACTCTATAGATTTTTAACGTGGCTGTTCCTTGTTCATTCATTGATTCCAAATAAATAAAAATATTAGAATGTAATGTTGGAAATTCATATTTTTTCGTATTTGGATTTGAATATGGTGAGAACAATTGATTATATCCAATATTCCATGCATCGAATCTATCTCCCTGCAATTCTCTTGATGTATAAAATTCATTAAAATTTGTATAAAGTCTATCTGTTGATTCACTGCAAGAATAATTCCCATCAATGCATGTATGTCTTTTTCCATTACCAAACCATGCTTGTTGAACATATTGATAATTTACATCATCATAATAACCTATACTCCTTCCATCTTTATTGGAATAAGAACATTTTCCGTCATCATTCGATATTTCAACAGGCACATTGTTTCTCAGATAAATATTAACTAATTGAATGTCACTCCAATCAGGTGTAGTTGTTCCTTTATACTCCCAGTTATAAAGTCCATCGGCACATTCCATATCATTGTCATTATTAAACCACCAATCTTGACCCATGTAATGATAAATATAAATTCCTTTGCCGTAATTCTCGTTAAATAAAGGTCTCCAGGGATTTCCTTTCGTTGTATCGCCGAGCATTACTCTATCCCAATGAGATATCTTTTGTCTGTTTGCAACTAAAAAATACTCATAAGGACCATTTAAGTCTCTTACAGGTACTAACAATATTTCGCCATTCGAAGTTCTTGAAGATATATCGTTTAAATAATAAGTAGAATTATTATTAGGGTCTTCAAAATCAACATAAATGTAATTTAAATATCCTAACTTAATTAATTCCCAGGGGCTATAAAAAATATCACCTCCGCCCATTATACCGCATCCGGGTGATGAATGGCTAACGCTAAATAAATAATGACCAATTTCATGCCTTGCTATGTCAAAAACCCATTGTTTGCTCGCAGGTCCGCCTACAGTTCCGCAAATCGAAACACCTGAACCAGGTAATATATTATTATTAACTGAATAAATATAACCGTCATGAATTTGATTATTATATTCATCTACTATTTTAAAATTCGGAACATATACATCTGGACCCAATTGTGCAAATCCGGGAGCATCGTGAGGGAATATACCATTTAATGATCTTGTTCGATGAACTTTTACAATCATATCTATTAAATCATCACCATCTTCTGAATAAGTAAAATTACCTTGAATTCCAGACCATCTATCATATATTCGCCAGTCATCAAGTTCATAATTTGTGATTAAAATATTAAATATATCTTCATTTATCTGTCTTAATCTCACAACAGAATCATCATACGTGTCTTTATACTGTTGTGCAGTTAATGGTAAAATAACATGAAAAACATCACCGGTAACATGCATAGTACCTTTACTGACTTCACTATACCAATCACTTAAAGGTTCTGTTGTTTCATTATAGTAATTCCAATAATCATTATTAGTCTTTTTTTCTGAAGCCACTAATTGGTTCATATAAAGCGGAGGTTGTCCCGCCGGCCATTCATTTGAAAAATCCGTTTCACCATTAAATTGGACAAATACAATCATAATATGAAATGTTGCATAACTTGGAACTCCCTGAAAATTAGTCCTCTGGGGTTTAAAATTACCGCCAATTAAATTTGGTGTTTGTACATCTTGAAGATTAGCAGGTAATCCGCAATCATTAATTGAAAAAACTTGAGAAAAAAGATTACAAAAAACAGAAAAATGAAAAAGCAAGATAAACATAAAGGTTTTCATGGAAGTTTAAATTTAAGTATAAAAATATTTATTTAAATGAAGCATTTTCTCGCTAATAAATCATAAAAATTTTCAAAGTCAATATCTATTATTGTAATTTACATTATTGAAAATAATTTACTAAAGTTTTTTTAATTTCAGAAATATATTGAACAATCCTCTCTTAGTTTCTCGATAAATCTGCTTTTAATTTTAGTAGATACAATTATAAGGTTAAATTAATCTCCTAAACAACAATGATTTTATACACTCTTCATCTTATAAACCATTTTACATCTGTTCAACAATTTCAAAGAACTATGAATCTGCTAAAACCTAAAGTATTTTTTACATAAATACAAGTAATTTTTTGATAGCGCATTAACTCCGCATTGCCTCACAAATAATGTAACCAAATGGGGAGGTTAAATTAATTCTATGACTTCCGCTGAGACGGGTACTCATAGAATTTATGTAACTGTACATATAACTGAAAATATGAAA
>JAFGPR010000021.1 GCA_016936095.1 Ignavibacteriales bacterium
GGAGAGGAAGTTTTGTTTTATTAATCGAATTAATATATAAAAAATGTTTGTATAATTGTAATAATTCAATTTTTCTCTTAAAATTTATAATTATCACAATATCAATTAATATTGCAATCATTTAACAAAAAAGTTTTTTTTATGAAAAACTATTTGGCTATTTTAACCTTGTGGGTTCTTTCTTTTGGAATTTTTGCCCAATCAATAGAAATTCAAGATGTTAAACGTTCAAGATTTAACGGAGTAAAGCCAATATTCAGTGGCGAGGATATGAAAGTTGAGGGTTACTACACATATTATATGATTGAAAAAGGTAGTAATGGAGATCGTTTATTTGAATTTGCATTAATTGATAAAGAAGTAAAGGATGCAAAAAAAATTCAGGTTACAATTAATAAATCGTCTAATATTAATAATACGATTTTTAATGGTAAATATTTTTTGATATCATGGGACGATGTTAAAGACAAAAAAATGGTTTTTAATACAATCGCCACTGATGGTACTATTATTGCAAATAAAGAGATCCCAGTTGAAAAAAGGAGACTTGCGGCAAGTACAGTTTACGCATCAATAGATGGAGAAGGTTTTTATATTGTATCGCCACAAAGCTCGGGTGCTAGTGCAATAGGTTATTCAATTGAGCGTGTTAATAATAAGCTTGAACAGATTTGGAAAGTTGATGATATCCCGGCTAAAGGGTCTAAAGAAGTTGAAGATTTGATTAATTTAGGTGATCGTTTTGTTATTTGGGAAAATTATTGCCCTAATATGAACCCTAATAAAGTTGTACCTCAATTAGTCGCCTTTAACAGTAAAACTAGCGAGCAGATATATATCAATGATTCATTTGATGGAACACATACCGGCTTATATAATCGTTTGCGTTTAGATGAAGATGGTTCTGTATTGATTGGAGGTTCTTATGTTAATGGACAAAAAATAAAGGATGTAAATAACGAAGGTATTTATATAAAGAAGTTAGATCCAAACGGGAAAGAAATTCTTTATACCAAAGTAAGTAATAGCGAGAAGATCCAGGAAGTTTTAAAAAGCACAAGTAAAGGTTTTGCTATTGGAAGTAAAGATAAAGTTCTTGTTGAAGATCTGATTGTAGATAAAGAAGGAAATATTGTTATTATTTCTGAGATGTTTAGCAAAAATTTAAATATTACTCCTCTGGCAATTCAACAAACCAGAGATTTGATTTCAGGAGGAAAGTCAATTGGTGCACCTAATAATAATGATAAATCAAAATATACTCTTGAAATCAAGGATTTTATATTATTTAAATTTAATCAAAAAGGGGAGTTGGGTGAGATTAAACCAATTTCGAAGGAGGATTATAATAAAATAACAGTTTACAATCCTTATAGTAGTTATGGCGGAATGAAATTAGCACGAACATTAAGGGAAATGGGGTGGTTTGACTATGGCTTCACCACAACTAATGTAGATGGAAAAAGTATTATGGTTTGCAAGAATAATGCAAATCCAAAAAGGCCAGAGGCTTTTTTCTATTCTTTGGATGAGAATTATGCTTTTAAACAAATCAACTTAAAGAAAATGGGCAACGTTAATCTCGATGATGCAGCTGTGGGTTATTTTGATGTGTTGAGAGGTGTAACCGGAAATGTTGTTATTGCCTTTTTTCAGGGAAAACTAAAAAAGATTACCATTCAAAGTGAATCGTTGATTGAGTAACTTTCAATATTATAAGTAGTAAAATTGAAACCTACCAATTAAATTGGTAGGTTTTTTATAAATTTGCCACTTTAATTTATTTGACTTCTTAAATAGTTTTTACTATGTCTATGAAAAAGTTTTTACTCTCTATTCTTATTTCCGTGGCAGCTTTTACAGCATCTGCTCAAGTTATGAAAGTTGATATTTCATATAACCAGGAAGAGGTATTTGTAGTTTTAAATGATAAACTTATTGGTAATAATCCCGAATTTTTGAAAATCAATTTTGATATGGGGGGTGATCTTATCTTTTTTAAAAAGGGTTATTATAGCCATCGAATTAAAATTGATCCGGAAAAACCATTTTCAAAGATTTCTATTGATTTAGTTGAGAAAGATTTTTCGAGCAAAGCCGAAGAAAAACGTTTATTAGTTCCTGATACACTTTTAGTTTCGACTATTGTAACTAATATGACTGATAATGATATTAAGGAGCAATTAGATCAGAACTTTATTGAAAATAACTATTTTATTGGAAAGAGTGTTGAGCTTTTTCCTAATGCAATTAACGAGATAAAAGATTCACGTTATAAAATAGCAATTGAAATAGTTGATCAAAAGCAGGTTAGAGCTGTATATAAGGCTCCTTTGTTTATGATGGGATATATAAGAATTAGATGGTCTCTACTAGACAGTAAATCTAATAAAGTAGTATTCTTTAAGGATACTGAAGGAACTTATTTTGTGAAAATTCAGAAATCAAAAGGAATGATGGTGTCCAAAATGATGAAAGAGGTAATGAAAGGGGCAATAAAGGAAGCTCAGGTTAAATTATTGTCGGATAATGAATTTAAAGAGATCGTGAAAAATAATTAGTCTCTGTTTAAGTTTTGTTTGTCGTCTTTTAATGACATTTGAATTGATGCCCGATAGATGAAGTGTTTATAGAAATAGAGTTTGTAGTATAATATTAGGTCAAAACTGGATCGCCATTTTACTCATTTCTTTTTAATGAGTTCCCTTATTTGCGTTAATAACTATCCCTTATCTTAAATAAGATAAGGGATAGTTATTTTTATTCCTTAAGAATTATTTTTTTTATTTGGCCTAAGAGAACATCCATGGTAAATTTTCATTATTGTTTGTGATTTGTATTATGGATGTTTAAAATGAAAACCCAATTTTAACTCCTGCTGATAGAAAAGGAACTATGTCGTTGGTCTTTTCTATTTCGTATACATTAGAATTATTTGAGTCAATGCTTATTTCATCAAATTTTCTGCTTCTAATGCCTAGTCCAATATAGGGTTCAAGAAATACACTTTCTTCAAATGTTGTAACATATCCAATCTCAAGACGAAAATCTTTATTGTGAGTTTTTATATCATCATTTAAATCGTTAAGGTCGTTTAATGATGTTAATACAGAGCGGTAGTTTTGCGACTGGTATGACAATCCAAAATAAAAACCATAGGGCTCATAGCTATAATCGGCAGCGTAATAACGTAATCCAATTCTATAGCTGTAACCTAATTTTACATCATAATCTAAGTCATGATCATCGTCCAGATTGTAGTTAGTCGAGGTTAAATAATCTCTAAATGTCACTCCAGCTCCAATTTCTATAAATATATTATCGGTAATATTTTTCTCGAAATAAATTGGAATATCTCCTCTTAGAAAAAGAAGTGGATTTAATTTAATAGCATTTCTACTATTAGATTTTGTTTCTTGTTTCTGGTTTTCTGTTGAATATTCTATTTGTGAAACTTCTCTGTTTTGGGCTACAAGTACGCCTGAATATATACAACATACAAACATTGAAACAATAAGTAGTTTACTTTTTGGACTTTTCTTCATAGGAAAATGGTTTATTATATGATAAATATATCTTTTTTAAATAAAATTCTGTCATGAATTTTTATTTTAAACTAATTATGTTTAAAAAAAGTGTTCGTTTTGCATACTGGATCTTCATTATTGTTGAGCAATAAAAATATGGGATAATATCAGTTTATGGTTAGTTGTAAAATTATTAATGTGACTATTTCAGGAATTCGATGCTTTCAGTTTATTGATTGAACAATACATCCGATGACTAAATTTTTCTGAATGTCATCGGATGAAAGGTAATAGTATATTGTTTCAGTATAAATTAAAAAGTTTGTAAGGCCATTAAATCGACAATATCTCAATTAACTCAAGTGATTTGGCATTTAACGGTTTTTTGTTTTTAAGGGCTTTATTAAAAGGCACATAAACAATTTCGTTATTTACCATACCAATCATAATGCTTTTCTGATCTTCGAGCAGGGCTTCGATGGCAGCAACACCCATGCGACTGGCTATTACGCGGTCGAAAGCTGAAGGGGAACCTCCTCTTTGAACATGTCCAAGAATGGTAACACGGACATCATAATCGGGGTGCTCATTACTAACCTTTTCGGCAATTTTTATGGCACCGCCCATTTTCTCTCCTTCGGCAACAATTACGATGCTTGACGATTTCTCTTTCTTATAGCTGTTTCTAAGGAATGAATCAAGCCGACCGTAATCGGTGTCAATTTCAGGAACCATAATGGCTTCAGCACCTGAGGCTATTCCACTGCGTAGAGCTAAAAAACCGGCGTCACGTCCCATTACTTCAATAAAAAAGAGGCGACTGTGGGCACTAGCTGTATCACGTATTTTATCAACAGCTTCAACAACAGTGTTTAACGCGGTATCATATCCAATGGTGTAGTCAGTTCCAAAGAGGTCGTTGTCAATGGTACCCGGTATGCCTACAATAGGAAAATTATATTCTTGCGAAAGGATACGGGCTCCGGTAAAAGTGCCATCTCCTCCAATCACCACCAATGCATCAATTTCGTTATTCTGCAGGTTGTCGAATGCAATTTTACGTCCTTCAGTAGTTCTGAATTCCTGACTTCTCGCTGTTTTTAAAATAGTGCCACCTTGTTGAATGATATTACTGACTGATTTGGAAGTCATCTCAATAAAGTTATTCTGGATTAATCCATGGTAACCTTGCATGACACCCATTACTGAAAGGTTGTTGTAAATGGCGCCTCTCACAACTGCACGGATGGCTGCATTCATTCCTGGGGCATCTCCTCCTGACGATAATACTGCAACTTTTTTAATCGGACTCATATTATTAAATATTAATTTCTAATGATTGTAGGCATTATTGTATTGTCTTTTGATTCAATAAATCCTTAATTTTCCCAGCCACATCTTCCATTAACCAAAGAGGGGTTGATGTAGCACCACAAATGCCTATTGATTTGGGATTGGATTTAAACCACTCGCTTTTGAGATGTGCGACTGAAGGAGCGAAA
>JAFGPR010000181.1 GCA_016936095.1 Ignavibacteriales bacterium
CTCGGAGAGATTCTTCTGTTACCTGTTTAGGCAGGTTACCTACGTAAATGTTCAATTTACACTCCATTAAATAAAAAAAAGATACCAAGTAATGCCTTAATACATCCGTATAGCGAAAAGAATACCATCTTAATCGTAAGAACAGCTTAAAGTTACTTGGATAATTAATTAAGGTTTACAAAGATAGCAAATTTAAACTTATTAGCAAATTAATTCTTAATTATTTTAGTTTTAATAATTTTTGTCTATTTCTGTATTTATTGATAAAATTGGTTTTAAGATTCAAAAGACAAAATATTTTTTTTACATTTGTAAATAAATAATCAAATTTAGTGTATCAAATTTGATAATTATTTAATTTGGTACTTAAATAATGATTACAACTCTCACAAATTATACAAGGAGAAGGATGTCGGAAACTAAAGTTGTTAAAGATGATTGCATCCCTATTAAAAGTTCTTTAGACGATATTGAAATTCTCAAATTATGTATTCAAGGTAGTAAAAGAGCTTATGATATGATTGTTAAAAGATATATGAAAAGAGCTTATTTTGCAGCATTCTGTTTTGTTGGTGATAAAGATGCCGCCCTCGATTTATCACAAGACGCTTTTATACGTGCTTATCGTTCGATTAAAAAATTTGACATAAGAATCAAGTTTTTCACATATTATTATCAAATTCTTAAAAATCTTTGCTTTAATTTCTTACGGGATAAGAAAAAACACACACGAGCATTTTCTGAAGTAGGCGAGGAAATTATCGAAATGATTTCAGATAACGAATCTTATTCTAATGAGTATGAGAAAATCGAATTGAAAGAAAAATTATGGAAAGCTATTAATGCATTGGATGAGATGCATCGTGAGATCATAATCTTAAAAGAATTTAATGGGTTGTCGTATAACGAAATTGCAGAATTACTAAACATACCGATAGGTACTGTGATGTCAAGACTTTACCATGCGCGAATGCTATTAAGGAAAAAACTGATAGGAGGTAAATTATGAATGCAATTCAAAATAAAATATCAAAAGAAAGATTCAACATCCTTTGTATGAAAGCTCTGGATAATGAATTTAATTCAGATAACGAAATATTAGAATTTCAGGAATACATTAAAAAAATTCCCGAGTTCAAAACCGAATATGAAGAATTAAAAAGAATAAAGGAATTGACAAAAAAAATGAATTTACGATCACCAAGCGAGGATAGTTGGAAAGCTTACAGAATGAAAATTATGAATAGAATTGAAAGAAGTATAGCGTGGATTATTTTTCTTGCTGGCTGTGCTATCGTTCTTGCATTCGGAGGATATAAGGCAATTGAAGTTCTGCTTAATAACTCACAATTAGATTTGATCCTTAAAATTGGAATTATTACTGCATTAAGTGGTGGGTTATTTTTACTTTTATCTGTTATAAAAGAAAAATACACACTTTGGAAATCTGATCCATATAAGGAGATTGAAAAATGATACTTACAACCTCAAGTTTTATTATTGGTAAAAATATAATTAAAACATTTGCACTTGTTAGAGGTAATACAATTCGTGCACGTCACCTGGGCAAAGATATAATTGCATTTTTCAAAAATCTAGCAGGTGGTGAAATTGAAGAATATACAAAACTAATGGCTGAAGCACGCGAACAGGCAATTGACCGAATGATTGAACAAGCAAAAGCGCTTGGAGCAAATGCAATTATTGATGTCAGATTTTCCACAAGTTATATAATGGGTGCTGCTTCGGAAATACTTGCTTATGGAACGGCAGCTATTATGGACTGAAAATATTTATTATTTTTTTACAAAAACTTTAACTACATCTTTTACCATTCCTGGATGATTAATTAACGCTGATGAAAATAATCTTGCTAATGTTCTTTTGTTTTCAGGGATTTTGTTAATGGTTTTTTCCATTTGATTATATTTTTCGTCATCGAATTTGTAAATTTCGTTTTTAATTTTATCAAAAATAATATGTCTCTTGCCGGCTACTTTATACCATTCCTTATCATACTTTAAAATTAAATCTAAGTTATTTCTTTCAATTGCAATTGAGGATAATTTTCCTGCAATACTTCCTCCCAACATTCCGGTTCCAATGCCACCACCTGAAAGAGGATTTACCTGCCGCGCAGCATCGCCAACAAGCATTATCCCTGGTGCCGATATTTTTTTCAGAGTCGGAACAGTCGGTGAACCACCAGCTACAGACGATAGAATTTTCCCATCAGGAAAATACTCTCTGAAAAATTCTTTTAAAAATGAAAGTGCATTTTTCTTTTTATTTGTTTCACCGGTTATGCCTACACCTATATTTGCAATATCATGTCCTTTAGGAAAAACCCAGACATATCCTCCTTCAGCATAATTTGTTCCCAAATAAAAAATGCAGGTATCTGATTCAATATTAATATTTGTTGCAACGACCTGAACACAAGAACCCATATCCTTGTAATTAACATATGTTCTAAGACCCGCCCATCTTCCAACACGCGACTCAACACCATCAGCACCTATTACAATTTTTGATTTTATTTTAAACGTCTTACCTTTTGCTTCAAATGTTACCCCAGCAACTTTATTGTTGTCAAACAATAATCCCTTCACATAAGTTTTAGTAAATATTTCAACTCCTTCTTTTGCTGCCAATTTTGCTAATTCATAATCAAATACCTTTCTGTCAAGAATTAACACAGTTTCTTTAAAAGGGACAACAGCACATTTTCCATTAGGAGCAACAAAGCTGTATTTGTTTACTCGAGCAGAGATCCATTTTTCATTAGTATTAATAAAAGGTTCAATGCTGCGTTGACTACAAGCTTCACCGCAGCGAACGGGTAAACCAATATCTCTATCTTTTTCTAACATTAAGACTGATGCACCCTTTTGTGCTGCATATCTTGCAGCAACACTGCCTGATGGTCCAGCGCCTACAACTACTACATCATATTCATTTTTCATTTTTCTTTTCCTCAATGATTTTTATTGCTGACAATGGGCAAATCCAAACACAATTTTGACACTTAGTGCATTTGCTTTGAATAATTATAATTGATGATTCTTTCAATTCAATGGCATCAGCAGGGCATACTCCCACACAAGTTCCACATAAATCGCACTCGCCAATACTAATTTTAATAGCTTTTATTTTATAATTCATAAGGTGTTTTAAAAATTATTATTAATTATTTAAATTATATATGAAAAAATTTAATTTGCAACTAAAATATAAAAAATATTCTAAAGGAGACAAAAATGATTAAGAAACTTTTTTTATTTGTTTTCACATTTATTGCACTTCAATATTTGTATTCTCAAGAAATTACGGTACAAAAAAATTATGATTCTCAAAATCCAGACGAAAGACGCAGATCGGACTTTCTAGATTTAGTTAATCAAATTAGAGCGGAACTTCAGGTAATTGAAGACTCATACATTAAAAAGTTAAACTTTTATGAAAGACGAGATGCAATTGAAAGACTTGATAATGTTTTATTTCTTGTTGATAAGATAGTTGATTACAAAACAAGATATAATGATCCTTATTATTCTCCCATAGTTCCGATGAACGATAAAATGTTTGCAGATTTGCTGAGCAAATATAATAAAAAAAATTTTTACTCTGATGCAGAACGAATTGAATATTTAAATACAGCATCAGCATACAACTATTTATTTGTTGATCAAGTAATTGTTCTATTGAATTATTTCTCTTTTGAAAGCAGCAAATATTCATTGTTGGAAAAATTATACCAAAGAATTGTGGACAGAGAGAATTCTTACGAAATTATTGACGAATTTACATTTTGGAGTTATCAAGATAAAGCAAAAAAATTATTGAAATTATAACCCCAAAAAAAATCATTTCTTATTTGGATTTTAAAAAATATTTCATTATTTTTTGACGAGAATATAAATAATTATTTATTTTATTTGTTTTTTTAATAACTAAATCGGGGAAATGATGAAAAGATTGTTTTTTATCATGTCTGTATTTCTATTATTAGGATTTATTTCAATTTCGGCTCAACAAGTAAAACTATCAGGTACACAAACTAAAGGTTCAGCCGGATCAAACGCACAATTAAGTTGCACACCAGTTACTATTAACAAAGTAATGACCATTAATACAATTTCCGGAGATAATGCTGGATTTTGGATAACTAATGGCTCTAGCGTTATTGCTTCTTATTATAATTCAAACGATCAAAGTGCTATTGGTAGAAGGCTTAATCCTGGGACTTATTATGTATATCCTAATCTGAAGAAAAATCAACATCAAGCTTCGGTAACATTACATCTGAAGTAAAGGATTTTTAAATTCATAAAGCAAAGCTACTTTTAGCTTTGCTTTTTTTTTATAATATATTATTATTATAAGATGAAACACATTATTCAAAACTTTCAACCACTTGACGGACATCATTGTATTTCAACTGCTTACAAACAAGTTCTTAATTACTTCGGACATAAACTTTCAGAGGAGATGATTTTTGGATTGGCTTCTGCATTGAATTTTTTCTATTTCGATTCTAAGCAAATACCATTTCCAATGATTGGAGGTCGAAATAAAATTGGCGAATTTGAGAAAAACCTTGAAAGACATACTGGAATAAAAGTAAACTTAAACAAAACATCAAGTGTTAAAAAAGCAAGAGAAGAATTATATAAGTCCATTCAAACAGACATACCCGTAGCACTTTATGTTGACATGGCTTATCTAGGATACTTACGATTACCTCGAGGATCTCACTTTGGAGGACATGCAATTGTTGTCTTTGGTATCGATGAAGAAAAAGAAACTGCCTATATTTCCGATCGAGATTCAAATGAGAAAAAAATTACATTGTCGCAAAATGAAAATCCAGCAGATTTCCACGAAATAAAATTGTCAGATCTTGAAACAGCACGTTCATCAAAGTATAAACCTTTCCCTGCCGAGAATAAGTGGGTTACTTTTGACTTTTCGCTTATGAAAAAACTCGATAAGAATATAATATTACCTGCAATCAAACAGAATGCTGAGCAATTTCTTTCCCCTCCAATAAAAAATGTGGGAATAAAAGGGCTTGCACATTTCGCCAATAAAGTAAACAGTTGGAGAAAATTCGATGATAACAAATTAAACCTCGCTTCTTTTAACACATTCATAATGATAAATCAAATCGGCGGAACGGGGGGCGGAGCATTCAGAAAAATGTACGGAAATTTTTTAATTGAGTCTTCAGAAATTATAAAAATTATATCTTTAAATTCGATTGGAAACAAATATATTGAGTTAAGTGTAGAGTGGGATAAAATTGGAAATAAATTTTTAAAAATCGCAAAGACACTCGATAGATCAATTTTAATTAACATTGGAAAAGAACTAAGCTGCATTTATGAAATTGAATTAAATTTAATGAAGTCACTTCAATTAATTTCAACAAACAATTGAGTAACAAAATGAAAAAAATAAAAATAGTCTGTTTATTTGTCATTTTATATACTAATATACTCTTTCCTCAGAATAATAAATTTGATGAATTGGTCCAAACTGGAATCAAACAAATTTATAATTTACAATTTACAGAAGCAGGCAAAACGTTTGCGCAAGTGCGAAATGAATATCCCGATGACCCTGCAGGTAAATTTTTCGAAGCAATGATTCTATGGTGGAGAATTATGCTCGATTTTGACGAAGAACGTCTTGATAATCTGTTCATTAAAAAACTGAACGAAGTAATTGATGATTGTGATGGTATTCTTGACAAAGATCCGAACAATGTTAACGCCATTTTCTTTAAAGGAGGGTCACTCGGTTTTCGTGGTCGTCTGGCAACAGTAAGAGAAAACTGGATTGATGCCGCTTACGATGGGAAAGATGCTTTACCTCTTGTATATAATGCTTATGAACTTGATCCAAAAAATGTAGATGTACAATTTGGGCTGGGTATTTATAACTACTATGCAGCTGTTATTCCAGAAAAATATGAATTTGTAAAACCATTAATGTTAATGTTTCCATCAGGAGACAAAAGCAAAGGATTAAAACAATTAAAAAACGCCGCTTCTTCAGGTAAGTTCACAAAAACAGAAGCAAAGTATTTTTTAATGACTTTGTATTACGGATTTGAAGAGGATTTCGAATCTGCACTGAAATATTCCAAGCAATTAAAAAATGAATTCCCGAACAATCCGACATTTGAAAAGTATTATGGTAGAATTTTAATCAAACAGCAAAAATTTTCTGATGCAAAAACCACTTTCTCAAACATAACGAGTAAATGCGAAGAGAATTTTATCGGATATAATAATCGAATAAAACGAGAAGCATTTTTTTATATTGGAGTTAGTAATTTCAATCTAAGTAAATATGACGATGCAAAATCAGGTTTTAGAGATTGCTTACAATTGTCAAGAGAAATCGAGGGTAGTAATGTATCCGGATATCAAATTAATTCTCTACTATATTTAGGAATGATTTACGATAAATCGGGATTAAGAGATGCAGCTATTCAGAAATATAATGAAGTATTAGGCTATAAAAATTATGGACGTTCGCATTCTTTGGCTGAATCCTATTTGAAAAATTCATATAAATAATTAAAAAGATGTACTCAGACTTATGCGATGAAGTTCACCGATTACTCCCAATGAAGATAATGCATAATCCAAGTAATATTTTTGTATAGTAATGCCAAAACCAATATTTAATCCCGCTAAACCAGTTGTTGTACCGACTTTCAACTCTTTTCTTTTCTCATTATCATAACCAAGTCTTAATTTGATTACCTCACTGAATTTAATTTCTGCTCCAAGATCAAAGGGTTTTAGATATTGAATTATTTCTTCTTTCTTCTCGTTCAATTTATTTATAGCAAAGAAAAAAGTCACCGGTAATTTTTCCAGTGTCTTTGAGAGTCCTATTTTTATATCGAGAGGTAAATCCTCTCTTGTGTCAAAATAAGTTGATATTTGAGTTCCAAGATTTAATATTGAAAATCCGAAGGATAATTTATCATCGGGGAATTTATATTGCAATCCCAAATCAACGGCAAGTGCTGTTGATTTTCTGTAATCTATCGAAGAGTAAATAAATTTTAAATTAGCACCATAAGAAAAATTATCCGCCAGATCATTTGCATAACCAACGACAAATGCAATATCACCAGCACCAAATTCACCTGTTTTATTTCCAAAGTCATCCGCACGAACGAATGTTCCATAATTTATATAATGAATTCCCAAAGCAAATCTTCCAATTCCTTCGAAGTTATAAGAAGAAGATAATGTTGCTGCATTAATATCAAGCAAATGCTTAAAAAATGTGAAAGACGCTGGTATATCCTGCAATTCTTTTATTGCTGCTGGATTATAGAACATTGCATTGATATCGTCATAAGTTGAAACATATCCTCCGGCTAAAGCTGCTGCTCGTGCTCCATAATCAGTTCTCAAGAATTCAAATGTGTTCTGTGCTTGTGTTATATTAGCAATCAAAATTATCGTTGCAATCAAAAATATTTTCATTCTGTACATAAAATTCTCAATTTTGGTTGTGATTTTAATGATAATTCAAAGAATTGGCAAGTCAAATATTTATCTACCAAACTATTTAACTTCCAGAGTAAATGTATTTTTAGTGTTTCCGGAATATAACATTATCTTTTTATATTTTTTTAAGTCCTCAGAAATTCTTATGAAATTATATCCTTTTCTTATCTCGCTCTGAGCAATTTTTCTTTGTAATCCATTTTCATCGACATTAACACTTACAAAATCGCTTCCGGTAGACGTAACTATCAACAAGTATTCACCATAACCTCTATCAATCAGTAATGGTTTGTCAGAGAGAAATAATTTACTGGATATTTTCTCAAGGTTAGGGATAGTAAATTTAAAAACACTCGATGAAAATTCACTTTCATTCCAAAGTTTGTCAATAGATTTCATCGTAAAATAGAGCGCTACTTTTGGTGGTTGAGGAATACTGAATGTAACTGAACTATTTTTCCCTTGAATGAAATCAACAAAATTTTTTTCGTCATGTTGTTCCTCTGGTTTATTAAGTCTATACAAAGAATAATATCTAATTTCAGATTCTAAGTCATTGATACCCGGTTTATTCCAATTTAATTTTATCCTATTAATTTTATCATCAATAATACTACAATTCAGATTCTCTGGTGGAGATGGATTATAATTATTAATCCATTCCATTGGTGCTGGTAGAGAAATATATTTATATAAGTCAATATTAAAATTCTTAATATCACTGTAACGATAGAAAGCAACACCATCTGCATTATTGATTCGGGCAAATTTAATCATATCTTCAAGTAGCGGTTGAATTTCTTTTCGAAATGCACCCAACCCGAATACCATACTCTTGCCAAAGGAATTATTAATCCAATCCTTTGCAATTATGTCAAATTTCGGATTGTTTTCAAAATCCCAATACAACTGCGGAACAGCATAATCTACCCACCCATTTTGTAACCACTTCCTTGTATCCTGATAAACTTCGTAATAACTCTCCATCCCTCTTGCTCCTTCAATATTTTTGTAAATACCTATCGGAGCAACACCGATTTTAACAGTTGGATTTATCTCTCTAATTTGAGTATACAATTCTTCAATAAATTTATTAATATTTTGCCTTCTCCAGTCAGATTTATTCATTCCACTTCCGTAAACAGAATATGAATAATCATCGTCAAAATCCATCCCGGGATATCGGAGATAATCTAAATGTATTCCATCAATTTCATAATTTTGAACAAGTTCTGTTATCAAACTTATAAGATAATTCTTCACTTCAGGTAATCCTGGATCAGTCCAATACGTAGTAGCATTATCGCGGAAATTTTTAATCACCCATTCAGGATGTCTATTCATAACATGCTTTGGACTTTGAAGCAAATCCTCATTTCCAGATGCCATACAATTATAAACATTTAACCAAGCATGAATTTCTATTCCTTTCTTACGAGCCAACTCAATGGTATAATCCAAAGGATCATACAGTGCAACTGAATCTACCGGTCTGACAATAAACTGTGCAAATGGTTCGTATGATGATTTGAATAAAACACTTCCGTTATGTCTAACTTGGAAATAGACTGTATTAAATTTTTTCCTTTTAAGATTGTCGAAAATAGTTTCTAAATCTTTCTTTTGTGCTTCTGGATCTAAAGCGATGGAAGGCCAGTCGAGCCTATAATTTGTTGCAATCCAAACAGCCCGTGTCTCACGAGTAAGTTGTGCAAGACTAACAGTGCAAATTAAAAATAATAATAAGTACTTAGACATTATTTTTATAAAACCTGACCATACATATTGACTTTCAACATATATGCATTGGGATATTTGTCTTTGACTAGATCAAGCATTCTATCAGCATGTTCTTTGTCAGAATAAAATCTATAGACAACAGCATAGCTATATACAGATGAGCGCTGTACCATGACTACGTGAGGGATATCAATACCATTAATTACAAAATTGTTTACTTTTTCGTGGGCGATAAAATAATCATCTAACTCTTCTATAGTGACCAAATAGATTGGATCACTATCATTGTTATCAATACATATTTCTGATGTATTTTTTAGGATTTCCTTTACTACCGGAATGATTTTCAAATTTGGATATTCATTTAAAAATTTTTCGTAGTTGGAATAATCAGTTGCAAAAGGCCAAAATTCAATTTCCAAACCACTAATTACATAGCTTGTATAATCATTTTCAAAATCTGTTACTTTGTGAAAATCAGTGAATAATTCCATTGTAGAAAACAAAAGAGATTTAATTTTTTCTGTATATTCATTATTTGGATAATCAAAATATAACTTTTCACCCAATTCAATCATTTTCATTTGATTTGTAAGATCCATATATGGATATTCACCACCTTGTGATGCAGAATATTCATTCATAAATTCGACATAAATCCTGAACGGTTCTGATCCGATTTCCTTTATTTGCGTCTCAAAAATTGGATAACTAACTAGACCAACATACATTCCTTCTGCATATACAGTAGTAATTCCAATTTCTATTAATTCTTTTTCAAGTTCCTCGAACTGTGTAAAATCATCTTTTTCATTTAAAACCCAATAATACTCCTCAATAACACTGTAAAGATTTAACATTAAAGTATCTCGCATAGAAAAAATTTCTAAAATATCTTCTTCGCTTGAAACATCATCAGGGTTAGAAATTTTTTCAACATATATTTTTAATTGTTCATCTATTAAAGGTTTATCCTTAGTTAAGTCATATAATATTTTAAGGTTTTTCTCTTCAGTTTTTGAACCACAAGCAAAAATAAAACTTGTCAGGAAAATAATTAAGTAAGCTGTAATTAAATTCGATATCTTCATTTTATGCCTCTAATAATTAATTTTTTATACAAATTTACAAAGTGATTTGTTAATCTCAAAACAATTTTATGGATGATGTATTCAAATGAATTTTTACAAATATTAAGAATTATCTATCAAAAAATCATTTATTCACAAAGAATTTTATGCTTTCAGAAATGGAATCTATGATTAAGGAAACAGAGCATTCAGCATCAATAAAAATTTTACCAATTTCTATAGGTAGGACAAATTTGATTTTCCCATTCCTGTTTTTTTTATCCTTCAACATAATTTTATACATTTCATCTGTAGACAAATTCTTCAATTTTATTTTTGATTTAAAAATATTTAAGAATTTCAAATATAAATTTAGGTTTTCTTTATTGATGTAACCTATTCTATTTGAAAGAAAAAGCGAACAAACAATACCCACTATTACTGCTTGTCCGTGTTTTATTTTATACTTTTGCGCAATCTCGAGTGCATGAGCGAATGTATGCCCAAGATTGAGAATTTTTCTCAATCCATCTTCCCTTTCATCTTGCATTACAACAGAGCATTTAAATTTTATAGATTCATAGATTACTTTTTCTATAACATTCGGTTCAAGTTTTAATATTTTGTTCAAATTCAAATTAAGATAATTATAGAAATTTACATCTGACAAGAAAGCATATTTAACAACCTCTCCCATTCCGCAAATTATTTCCGATTGGTTTAATGTCTTAAAGAAATGTGTATCAATTAGAACTAATTTAGGTTGATAAAAACATCCAACAATATTTTTGGCGTCACCAAAATTTACTCCCGTTTTACCTCCTACTGAACTATCAACTGCTGCAAGTAATGTTGTTGGTATCTGAACATATTGAATTCCTCGCATATAAGTTGCCGCAACAAAACCTGCAATATCTCCAACAATACCACCACCAATTGCTATTAATAATGTATCCCGACCATATTTTTTTTGAATCAATTGAGAATATATTTTTTCGGCTGAAGCAATTCTTTTTTCCAATTCATTGGAATTAATAATTATACTATCTGATTTATTAAACTTAGCTTTAATGTTATCAAAAATATATTTATAATAATATTTGTTAACATTTCTATCAATAATGAACAAAACGTTTTTATGCAAATTAAGATGTTCAATTTCCTTTGTTAATTTGCTTAAAATATTTTTCCCTATAAAAATATTATAGTTCCCCGATGGAAGTTTGTTATTAATTTTCTTCATTTAATGACCAAATAATTTTTTTAAAAATCTCATCAACGTTTTTACCAAAATTTGAGGAATCAGACTTGACAGTAATATCTGCTTTTTGATAAAATGGTAATCGTTTTTCTAATAGATTATTAATTAAATTATGTAATTTTTCTTTTGGATTTGAAGATAAGATAATATCACGTACAAGCGGTCTGTCGGTTTTTGATTTAATCCTGTTATATAAAACATCAACTGATGCTTCAATATAAACAACAACACCACTTTGTTTCATATAAAATAAATTTTCTTCAGCAACTATTGTCCCACCGCCAAGTGAGACAACAATTTTATCTTTCTCAGAGATTTTTATCAATATTTCTTTTTCTAATTCCCTGAAATATTTTTCTCCTTGTTTCTCAAATATTTGAACAATTGACATATTCTCTCTTTTTTCTATTTCACTATCAAGATCATAGAAATTCCAACCGAGCATATTGGCGAGCACTGGTCCAATTGTGCTTTTTCCACAACCCATAAATCCAGTTAAATAAATTCTCTTCCCTCTTTTTTGATCAATCATTTTCATCCAAGAAATAATAAAAAAGCCGTGATAAAAACCACGGCTTGCAAATTTTTATCATCTAAAAAATAGATAGCGATTATCAACGATATCCGCTTCATTCTTTATGCTTTCGAGCCATTGCGAAAAATAGACTTGTTTCTTCGTCATAAGTAACTGATCACGCATTAGATTTCTTTGAGCTTTATACAAGTCCTCATCTATCTCACTTCGTTTTGTTACTTTTATTAAATAACTACCCCAGAAACCATGTATTGGCTCGGATAATTTGTTTAATTCTGCGTTAGAAGCATATTTTGCAACTGCAAACTCGTTTCCTATTCCGTCAATAACACCGGCAAGTGTAAATCCACTTGTCGTATCAATTTTAGCATCCTTAAAAATAGTTTTTGCATCATTTAAATTACCCGACTGCTTAACCTTTGAATAAATATCATTCATAATAACTTTTATCTTTTCAATTTTTTTCTCTCTTTTAACAATATTTTCAATACTTGCTTTCACTTGTTCTAAGGGTTGGTGTCCTTTTTCAATTACCTGAGATATTTGAATAACCACGAAACCATCTGGAATTCTGAATACATCGCTGACACTGCCTAAATCATTTTCAAACGTAAAATTCATTATCGCTTTGTTAGTTCCTAAGCCAGGTATCCCCTGAGCATCTTTTCCAAAAGGTGGTGTTTCAACAATTTCATAATTTGATAACTTTGCTTCTTCATCAAATGTTGTTTCGTTTTGTACAAGATAAGAAAAATCACTTGCACTATTATATAAACTATCATAAGTCCTATTAGAAACTTTAACTTTATTAGTGATTTTTTCAACTATAAATTTTTCATTAGAACGCTCGGTAACTTTTATTATGTGATAGCCATACATTGTTTTGATTGGTTTTTGTATTTCACCTACTTTGGCAGATAGGCACGCTTGCCAAAATTCTTCTATCATCATACCCTTTCCGAACCAACCTAGATCACCCCCTTTTGAACCACTATAGCTATCAGCAGATTTTTCTTTAGCTAATGTTTCGAAATCGGCACCATTAATTAGTTGATTATATATATCATCTGCTTCTTTTTTAAATGATTCATCATCACTTGTTGCAGAGATAAGTATATGTGAAGCTTTAATAAAAGGATCGGGCGAAGTCAATTTTCTGTCAAGTTTATAAATAGCATAACCATCATACGATACAACCGGTCCTACTATTCCTCCTACTTGAGTGCTTCTAAGAGCTTTAATTGAGGCAGGATGAAGTTGCGTTACTGATAATGTATCTTTTTTGTACGGGTTGTCTGAATAAATTTCAACATAAGTTTTAAAAGTACTTGTATCAGATTGCAATTTATTAAGTACATTTGTTAAATCTTTGACAACAGCAATAGAGTCTTTTTTTGAAGGTCCATAATTAAATAGAATGTATCTTAATGCTCTTTGTTCATCAACACTATACTCTTCTAAATGTCTGTCATAATATTCTTGTATATCATTGTCGTTTACAGCAATTAATGAATCAGGAATCATATTAACTTGAACAGAAATAAATTGAGCATTCATTTTCAATGTTTGTTCTATAAACGCACGTCTAATTTCAGCTTCGCTAACTGTAATAGTCGCAGTAAGATAACTTTGCAATTTTTCCTGCAGTTTTTGTTGCTTTAATTGTTCCTCAATTTGGATCAAGATATCTTGATTTCTCGGATCGGTAATAGCCATATCATACATTTCTCTGTTGAATTGTCCGGTTGAATCAATAAAATTCTGTTTTAAAAATTCAGGTGGATTAGGTCCCATAATAATACCAATAATCTCATCATCAGTAACCGTAATATTATAATCCTCTATTTTTTGTTTAAGCAGTTCTTGTGTAACCAAAGCATCCCAAACCTCGTCTCTAAGACGTTCAAGTTGTCCCTCGTCTAATTCAGTACCTGTTTGTTCTTCCCTTGTTTGTTTATAGTTTTCATATAAAGCAGAAAACTGCTGATATGTGATTTCAGTTCCGTTAATTTCACCAATATATTTTTCGCCACCCGATACTAACTGAGAAACATTTGAATCGGATAAAACCATAAATAGAACGAAAATACCACCAACACCAATAATAAACCATGGGGCTAAATTTCGCATTCGAGCCATCGTGCCCATATACATTACTCCTTATTTAATACAATTTTAAAAATTAAGATTGTAAATTTAGATACAAGTGAGTTAAAAATCAATTATTTATAATATTATTAATGATAAATGTATGCAAAACGAAATAATATGTGAAAATAGTGCAATGAGTTTTATTACTTCTATTAAACATATGTTTCAAATTCGGACAAAATTCTTGAATTAAAAAAAAACATTGGTCACACAAAAAAACATTGACAATAAAAATATTTTTTGTATATATTTGCATAGTCAATTATAACATTTCAAACATTAGGAGGTTCTATAGTAGTACAATTACTGAATTAATTAGAGTATTACTAACTAAATTTTGAGGAGGAACGTAATGAACGTTGCAAATCAAATGCAAGAACCTACTAATCCATTAGCTGACCTTATCAATGATGAGATCTACGAGTTGCTTTATAGTAGGGACTTAATTAACGAAAAATCAGTGCGTGATTATCTTATCAGAAAAAGTTTTAAAGAATTAAGAGCAAGAAAATTAAGTGCTAGCGATGCGATAGATGAGTTGCGTAAGGAATATCCTTATTTACAATTTGATACAATAAGAAAAATTGTTTATCAGATTAGCAACAAATCTTCTTGACATTAAACTTACTTAAATTTATTTTTGTAACGAATTTTATTTAGGGTTTTGCTGAGTGCCCAGCGCTATCAAATGCTCTGGGCTTTTTACTAATTTTTTTATGAGGAATTAAATGGCAAAAGTTTATAAAAAAGGGAAACAAAAATTTAAAATTTCCCCTTTTGGTGATTATTGGAATAAAACAAATTATTATCTTCTCGCACTTGGCTTTGTTGTTCTTATTATTGGATTTTATTTATTAAGCCAAGGTCCTTGGGATAATCCTGTTTCTTTATCTATTGCTCCAATTGTATTATTAATTGCGTATTTAGTAATTTTCCCAGCCGCTATTCTATACAGAAAACGAAAGGAACAAAAACCGGAACAAGAGAATGTTTATAGGCAAGATCAAGGGTAATATTGTCTCAACTCATAAAAATGAATACTTAAAAGGACATAAATTACTTTCCGTACAACCAATTGATCTTAAAGGAAATTTTATTGGTAAAAAAGATTTTATTGCTATTGATCTTATTGATGCCGGAGTTGGTGATACAGTTTTAATTGTTCAGGAAGGCGATGCTGTTCAACAAGTTCTTGGACATAGTAAAGCACCTGTAAATACCATGATAATTGCTATAATTGACGATATAGACATTGGAAAATCTTCTAATAACAACTCTTGATGAATTTGGAAAAGTTACCTTTCAATGATTTCGTCTTATTAAATCTTCTTTTATCCGTTGAACAACTAGGCCCCACAAAAATTTTAGCTCTTTACGCAAAATTTCAAGGTTTTGAAAATATTTTTAATGCTACTAAATCTGAATTGTGTCAAGTCGAGTATATCGGAGAAAATCTTGCACAAAGGATACAACGAGCAGGTGAAAAATCTGAAATAATTAAATCTGAAGTTGAGGCAGAAATTGAAAAAATAAATAAAATTAATGCGAGATACTTTACTTACTGGGATAGTGACTATCCTGATATGTTAAGAAACATTTATTATCCGCCTCTTATCCTATACACGCTAGGAAAATCTTCAAAGAAAGACAAGTATTCAATTGCCATTGTTGGGACAAGGAAACCAACAAATTATGGTAAAAAAGAAGCTGAGCGATTTTCAAGTTATTTAGCGTCACAAGGAATTACAATTGTTAGTGGATTAGCAAGAGGTATTGATACTATTGCACATAAAAGTTCTCTCCAAGTACAAGGTAGAACAATTGCAGTTACAGGAGCAGGATTAGATTATATCTATCCACCAGAGAATAAAAAATTATATCATGAAATTGTAAATAATGGAATAGTTATTTCCGAATTTAAATTAGGGACCAAATCAGATGCAAAAAATTTTCCACAAAGAAATAGAATTATTAGCGGTCTTTCGTTAGGAACAGTAATTGTCGAAACAAGAATTCAAGGGGGAGCAATGCAAACAGCCGCACACACCACTGACCAAAACAGAGAACTATTTGCTATTCCTGGAAATAATTTGATTGAACAAAGCGAAGGACCTAATCTACTAATTCAGAAAGGTGAAGCAAAACTTGTAATTAATCCTGAAGATGTTTTGACTGAATTAGAATTAAAACTCAAACCAATTATCGGCAAGACAATACCTAAGCCGACATTCGACTTAAATATGTTTGAACAAAAAATACTTTCTGTCTTAAATCAAGAACCGATTTACATTGATAAAATTGCTTCTTTAACAAGTTTTTCAACTTCGGATTGCTTGGTCCATTTATTATCTCTTGAATTTAAGGGACTTATTAGACAACTACCAGGTAAGACTTTTTCTCTACTTTAAAAATGCAAGCACACTTCATAAAAATTTCATTTTAATATTATCAATCAACAATCAATACTTAACATTAAAAATATTTTCTTATTTTTAAATAGTAATTCAAAATTTATTAATTAAAATTGTTGTCTTATGAAATATTTCAATTCAAACTATTTTACCTATAGGAACAATCAATTATTCTGCGAGGAAGTACCAATACAAAAAATAATTAAAAAAGTTGGGACACCAGCATATATTTATAGTAAGAAGTTTTTTATTGATAGATATAATGAGTTCACTGAGGCATTCAAAAATGTAAATCATTCAATATTTTTTGCGATCAAATCTAATTTTAATCTAAATGTTATAAAATTATTTTCTAATTTAAGTGCGGGATTGGATGTTAATTCAGCAGGTGAATTGCATCGTGCTTTGAAAATCGGAATAAATCCACAAAAATTATTATTCTCGGGTGTGGGTAAGACACGAAGGGAAATTGAGGAGGCATTGAAAAACAATGTATTGATGCTAAAAGCTGAATCAGAAGAAGAAATTTATCTGATTGATCAAATTGCTCATCAATTAGCTAAAGTTGCACCACTTGCTATTCGTGTTAATCCGAACGTTGATGCACAAACACATCCTTACATTTCTACAGGACTTGCGAAAAACAAATTCGGTATAAGTTCAGATGAAGCATTGCGAATCTACAAAGATGCTGCTAAATTGAAAAATGTTAGACCGGTTGGAATAGATATGCACATTGGGTCACAAATTACGAGTATAGAACCTTACAAAGAAGCAGTTCAGAAAATGGCTGATTTGTTTTTTGAAATAAAAGCAAATGGAATCGAATTAGAACATTTTGATATCGGTGGCGGAATGGGGGTAACTTACAATGATGAAATACCCTTTAAACCAAAAGAATTAGCAGAAGCAATTTTACCAACACTGAAAAAACTAAATTGTGAAATAATGTTTGAGCCAGGACGATTCTTATCTGCTAATGGTGGAATTTTAGCAACAGAAATTCTATATACAAAGAAAAATGGCGATAAAAATTTCCTTGTTGTTGATGCTTCAATGACAGATATATTGAGACCAAGTATTTATGGAGCATATCATCATATACAGCCAATAGAAAAAAATGGGACTGACGACATAATTGCAGATGTAGTAGGACCTGTTTGTGAAAGTGGAGATTTTGTTGCAAAAGACAGAGAAATCGTAAAATGCAAAAGTGGGGAATTTCTTGCGATTATGTCAGCGGGAGCATATTCAATGGTCATGTCATCAAATTACAACGGGAGAAGAAGAGGACCAGAAATAATAGTTGATAAAGATAAATTTTTTATAACACGAAGTAGAGAGACATTTGAACATTTATTATATGATGAAAAAATTATTAATGAATTATTTTAATTATTTAATAACAATTAAAATTACATTGTGATTAAATTATGAAGGCAATGATTTTAGCAGCAGGATTAGGAACAAGATTAAAACCATTGACGAATAATATTCCAAAAGCATTAGTTAAAGTTAAAAATAAAACATTATTAGAATTAATAATTGAAAAATTGAAAAAATCTGGTATTGCTGAAATTATTATCAATGTTCATCATTTCCCAGATATGATAATTGATTATTTAGAAACGAACAAATATTTTAATACACATATTGAAATATCTGATGAAAGGGACATGCTGCTTGATACAGGTGGTGGAATAAAAAAAGCAAGATGGTTTTTGGAAAGTGACGATTTTATCGTTCACAATGTAGACGTTATCTCTGATTTGAATCTTCAAGAGATGTATGTTACACATAAAAACAACAATCCACTCGCAACTGTTGCAGTGAAAAGTAGAAAGACACAACGATATTTCCTATTTGATAATGAATTAAATCTATGTGGTTGGAAAAACAACACGACAGGGGATTTAAAGATAGTTCGAAGTTCTGACAAAGAATTAATTCCACTAGCATATAGCGGTATTCAAATTATTAGTCCGCAAATTTTTGATTTGATGACCGGAACAGGAAAGTTTTCTATAATTGATACATACTTGCGATTAGCAAAAAATGAAAAGATCAAAGGCTACTGCGATGACAAATCCAGTTGGTATGATGTAGGGAAATTAGATGTTTTAAATTTTCTACAAAAATAAATAAAGGGATTGTTTATAAAGTAGAACTACTGTAAAAACTATTCTTAAAAATCTTCATTTTATTTCAAAACAATGAGATTTTTCATCTTCCGATAAATGGAAGTACTCAAATGACACTTATGAGACAGCCATAAAATATCAATCATTCTAAATTTACATCTTTGGCAGGTTTTACTTCTCCAACAGGTTGTGATGTAAACGGATTATCAATTTCTTCCTTTGTTCCGTCACGATATGTAACGGTTAACTTCGGATTGGTCAAATCTTTTTGAACTTGTTCAAAGGTGGTTAATTCAGGATTAAAGAAAACAAAAATAGTCGGTTGCTCTTGGTATCTGCGTGTAATCCTAAATATTCCTTTGTTGTTTGATAAGTGGCTCATCAAAAAAATCAAATTACGATTTATTGTTTCCTCATCAAGTCCGGGTTCAACAAAAGGGTAAATTAGAACAGATAAATTTTCAATATCTTGTTCCGGATATTTATTAAATGGTCTGTCAAAAATATTAAAGAGACGAATATTATAATCACGAATTGAAATAAATCCTTTGTTAACACCTTCTCCATTTATCTTAAAATTTAATTCTAAATCTACATCTACTCCATTCTGTTTAAATGTAATTTCATCTGCATTAATTAGACTTTTAATTTCATCTGGATTTATTTTTTCGGGATTATAAAATATTGTGGCAATAACAGGCTCGCCATAATAAGTATCAAAGCCATAGATGTTTATATTTTGTTGCAATGCTAATTTTAAATTTTCATGATCAATTGCATCGAATAGATTATCAATTCCAATTTCAAACATTGCTAGTGAATCAATTGCTAAATCCGTTGCTTTACTGATCTCAATTTTTAGAGGAGTGAATAATATTTCAATTACTTGATTTTCCGATATTTCATTTGGGTCGTAATAAATTTTTACCGTGTGGGAAGAAGCATAAGCATCAAGTCCATAAATTCCTTTGAATGTTGAGAGATGATTTTTAAGTGACATTGCAGAACCGTAACATTTTACGGTCTTAAGATTAGTTTGCTCATATACTTCAATAGTTTGAACCTTGTCAAAATCATTCCACCTTTCTGAAATAGTTGTGAATTCAAATTTAGAAGCAAAACCTAAACTAAGAACAATTAAAATTACAGTAGCAACAGGAGCAAGATATTTCGTCCAAGATTTTTTATTTATTTCTAATGTGTTTTTAATAGGACAGACATTAATACAATCAGTACAAAGATTACAATCTGTATGACGAACATCTTCGTATTCTGTGATTTTTATTCCCTGAGGACATGCTTTTTCACATAGCTTGCAATATGTACAAGTCTCATCATTGCGTGTAACTTTCGCAAATGGAAAAGTAAAACTTCTTTTAAAAAACACTTCGGTAATCATACCGACAAATAAAATTGCTACAAGCAACCAGAAAAGTGAAACACTCATTATCAACCAATTAAATAAAATATAAACTACAATAATAATTACTACAGGTACTAAATTTAAAAAGACATTGCTAATCGCACTCAATGGGCAAAGATATTTACACCAGAATAGTCTTGTAAAAATCGTTCCCAATATCAAAATAATAACCGCAGGAATTGCCAGAGATAAAACAATATCCTTATTATCAAACAAATTTGCAAGAGCAAAATATGGATCATATTGCTTACAAAATAATTCACTTGTTGTCATTGTAAGCCATAATGTGATAAATAACAAAATATATTTCATTATTCGAAATGGTCTGTCAATAAATTCAGGAATTTTTAATCTGATTTTTAATTTATCACCTATTTTACCAAGCCATTCTGTAATTGCACCAAGTGGGCAAACATAACTGCAAAATAATTTTCCAATTAAAATTACACCAAGCAATAAACCTATTCCAAGAAATAGTTGTACTTCGCTCATGTTGCAAGACATAGTACCTTGATTTAATTTACTCCCAAATGAAGCAATTCCACCAAATGGACAGTATTGTTCAAAATCAGAAACATAATTTGGATCAAACAAAGGGCGAACAGCTACATAAACTACCATTCCTAAAAATATTAATTGAAAAAGTACTCGCAATTTATTTTTCATTTTATCCTCAAATGATTTTTAATAACTATATCACGAAGACTCGAGGACACGAAAAATTTTTCTTTGTGTCTTGGGGTCTTTGTGGCAAAATAATCCCAGTATAAAGCACTAAGGTATAAAGAATAATTACACAGATTTTATTTTCTCAATAAATTGTGCTCTCAAGTAATGCTCAGGTGTTTTGGTTCTTGCAAAACTTAATTTGCCTTTGAACTCGTCAATTGAATTAAAATTATGTTTAGTCATCCACTCTTCAATGCCTTTTAATATATCTTTGATTTTTTCAACTCCTTCGCGATATAATATTGAAACAAGTTGGACAGTGGATGCACCCGCAAGCAACATTTTTATTACATCATCAGAATTTTGAATTCCTGTAGTGGCTGAAATATCAAATTCAACTTTATCTTTTAATAAAGCAGTCCAGCGAAGCGTTCTTAGAATTTCATCACTTGAGCTAAATACAAACGAAGTCTTCAATTCAACGGAATTAATATCAATATCAGGTTCTGTAAATCTATTGAATATGACAAGACCATTTAATCCTTGTTTATCCAATTCAACAGCAAAGTTCGGTAATGAAGTAAAATAGATCCCGATTTTTAGTGATACAGGAATCTTGACAACATTTTTAACACTCTCAAGAATATCGAGATGCAATTGTTCTATATCTCTGCTTGTAACAATGGTATTGTTTGCTGTAGTAAAAACATTCAATTCGATGGCATCTGCACCAGCCGATTCAATTTGCTTCGTATAATTTGCCCACCATTTAGCCGATTGACAGTTTATACTTGCAATGATTGGGATTCTAATTTCCGCTTTACATTTTTTTATAAGTTCAATGTAATCTCTTGCACCATATTCCTTTTCAAGTTGTGATTGATAATAATCCAATGCTTCGGGATGATATGGAATTGAAGATTCAATTTCACTTTCATTAGCAAGTACTTCTTCAAATAAACTTTTTAAAACTACTGCTCCAGCCCCTGCTACTTCGGCTGCCTTTACTTTTTCAACACTGCTTGTTAATCCACTACTGCCAACGATTATTGGATTTTTCAAATTCAGGTTCATATATTTTGTTCCAAGATTTGGCATTTTTACTCCTAAAAATTATTAATCACGGCTTAAATTATTTTATAATGCAAATATATCTTTCAACTTAACAAAGATAAATAAATAATATAATATAGCAAATTGTAAATTGCACTAATTTACAAACAGTCCATCACAAATTTTTGCTATGAAATAATGCGAACGATTCTGTGGATTAATTTTCTTAAATTTAATATGGTAAGGAATAGCTGTTCCCGTTATTATATATGTTTTCGAAATACCTTGACCGTAAAATGATTTATTCTTTAAATCAACGAAAAACACTGAATGAAATTCACCACCAACAAACGTCCGTGTAAATTCAGTTGCCCATAATTTCTGTTCTTCTGGCAAATCCTTCGAAGTTATAAAGATTGAAATAATATTTGGAACTTTAAAGCGAAAAGCATTTGGTAATTTAAGAAGTGTATTGGCATATTATCTTACCTCTTCGTGAATTTGTCTTAAGAATAAAATATCATTATTAACATCATCAAGATTAAAAACAAATAAAAAATCTTTCCCACTAAAACCAAAGTTTCGCTTTGCATAAAGTATTACATTTTTCGAACTTAATTTTTTGTTTTTAATAACATCAAAACCCTCTTCAGGTTTGAGTAATAATTTATATATTTTTTCCAATGCATCTAGGGTATTCACTGTTGCTCTGCATTCAGTTATGGTATTGTTTTAAAAAATCAATTTTAATATTAAAAGAATAATAATCAAAAATGGATAGATTGTAAAAGGAGCAAGAAAAACCATTGCCGAAGATTGAATGTGGCTTAAAGTCTTCCCTGAAAATAATTTTGCTGAAAAAAGTCCAACGATAAAAAGTAATATAAATATACCGACTGAAATTATTAAATAAGTAAAGATATTGCTATTCGATAATCCTATAATAAAATTTATTATAGCAAACAGAATCATACCTATTGCTACAACAGCATAGAAATATTCTCCATTTGCTTTTCGTAATTTTAAAACAATCATTACAAGAACCATCGGAATAATAATTAGCCCTTGTAATGATATTTCAGTTAACATATAATATATTTTTATTTTTCTACTTCTAAATTTACAAGCTTAGCTGTTACACCTGGAAAAACAGATACTTTTCTTGTCATTTCATCTTTTTGCTCGTCAGAGCCGACCAATTCGAGAATTAAAATTCCTTGATCAGAGCAATCATCCAAAACACCATCGTGGATACCAAGTCTTGTTTTTATCAAGCAACCCCAACCAGTTAGTATTTGTTGAACTTTTACAGCAGAATCTTTTCTGTTTCCAATCAGAATTAATAAAATTGATTTTTTCATTTTCGTACTCCTTTGAAAATAATTTTGTTGTTGCAAATTAAAACTTTTACTTAAATTACTCAAATTAATTCTTTATAAATTCAAGCAATTCTTCTTAAAACATTCAGTATTTCAATTTGTTTACCTATCGATGAGAAATCTTCAATTTCATTGTGTTTTATACTATTATTATCCAATAACTCTTCAACTGCTTTAAACATATTTACTTGTGGAAAAGCATTATCCCTTAGATAATGAATAAATTTCAAAGTCTTAAATCCATCGAACCATAAACGTTTTTGTTTATTTATTTGCTCATTAGATTTTGAATTTTGTAAAATCTTTCCCCAATCTTTTTCAAATTTTTTTTCGACTAAGAAATTCCTTAAAGCCGGATGAATTTTATTTGCTAATAATAAATATTTTGATGGTGAGAGCAGTTCTTTATTTTCAAAAAGATTAATCCATTCTTTTAGTACTAAAAAAGATTTAGGAGAATATAGTAAATATTCGTTTTGCGTTCCTTGCAGAAATCTCGTCACACTTTTCCCCGTTCCAAACGGTACTCTCCAAGATGGACGGCTTGATGGA
>JAFGPR010000182.1 GCA_016936095.1 Ignavibacteriales bacterium
AATAAATTTTTGTAATATGTGAAGTTGCCGTTGTACTCGCCGATTATCATATCTTTTCTTCCATCGTTATCCATATCGGCAAAACCTGGATGTGCATTTTGGTCTACTTCTATCTCAACAAAGATTGTTTCGTTTAATTGCCATATAGGTTGATTACTATTTCCAATGTTTTCGTAATAAACCAGGGTTCCATCTGATTTGCCAATTACTAAATCATAATCGTAATCGTTATCTATATCTGAAAAAGTCGGACGACAATAATTTGGAAAAGTAATTCCCTGAATTAGTGAATCGTTAATAATAAAAGAATTATTGTTATTTTTATAAAACTTAACATCACTTGAAGTCTCTGCCCCTATGAGTAAATCCAGATCACCATCTGCATCAATATCGGCAAATGTTGGTATGCTAAAATATCCAACATCAATTCCCGCAAACATAGTTGTGTTTTGAGAAAAGGATGTACCATTGTTAAGATAATAAACAAGTGTTCCATTCAAAAGACCGCTAACAATATCCCAATCACTATCGTTATCAAGATTAACAAAGACAGGCGAAGTGTAAGAAGAGCCAGGATTTAAACTTGTAAAAGTTGTTGTCGCCTGCTGAAATTTTGGCGATGTATTATTACCGATATTTCTAAAGTATATAAAATTACTAGTCCATATTCCACTTAGCAAATCGTAATCACCATCATTATCCCAATCGGCAAGTGAGACTGTTGAAGCATTTCCATTTAACTTAATTACAGAAAAATATTCCGTATTAATTTGGAATGAAGGAGAATTTATTGAACCAATATTTTTTGCATAAAGAACTTTTCCACCTGAAGTCCCAAAAAATAAATCCAAATCTCCGTCTCCATCCAGATCACAAAAGTCAGGATTATTCCAATATGTCGTTTGTGGTAGTCCGGAAAACAATGACGGCGAACTGCTCCAGTTTGGATTACTCGAATCTCCAACATTTCTGTAATAATAAATACTTGCACCATCTCTACCAACGGTTAGATCAAAATCATCATCATTATCTAAGTCAGCAAGTTTTGGATAAGAATTCAAACCGACATCAGGAATACCGACAACCAGTGTGCTGTCCTTTACAAAGTTTGGATTGTATTTATCGCCAATATTTCTAAAACCCAATGTAATGCCCGGTTCGGGATAACCCAAAATTGCAACACCAATTCCAACTAATAAATCATAATCACCATCCGCATCTAAGTCAGCAAAAGTTGGTTTTGTATCATCACCGACAAACTGATTGACAATCAAAAATACATTTGTATCTTGTTGAAAGATAGCATTTGTTGAATCACCAATGTTTTCATAATATAGTAATCCATTGTAACCACCAATAATTAAATCCTGATCACCATCACGATCGATATCAGTTGTGGTGGGGTATTGAGAGTTGGTGCCCATTACTCCATCTTTATATATTGGAAATAAAAGAGAATCATCTTTAAGATATTTGGGATTTGTTGAGGTTCCAATATTTATAAAATAGTCAACTATATCATCATAATTTCCTAAAAATAAATCGTAATCACCGTCGTAATCCATATCTGCAAAAGCAGGGCAGGAAAAATTTTTAACTGATACACCAAATGGATTGAAAATTGAATCGACTTTTAACCAATTCTGACAGTGAATGTTTATAGTTAATACTAATAATAAAAATATTTTCTTCACTTTTATAAGCCCAATTGTTGTTAAACGGAGATAACACCCTTTTAGTAGCTGTCATTTCAATAATTGTTATACACCTTTCTTCGATAGCTTTCCACTCATTTGACTTGCAATAATATTTCTTTTCAAATTGGAAATATTTGCCGTTGGGTCAACCTCCTTTGGACAAACTATTTGACAATTAAACATTGTATGACATCTAAAGACACCATGGTCATTTGCAACCATCGCTAATCTTTCTTCTTTTGCACTATCTCTACTATCTAGGAAAAAACGATTTACTTTAGATAATGCTGCAGGCCCTAAATATTCAGGATCAATTGCATTCATTCCGCAAGCAGCATAACAAGATGCACAGAGTACACAATCAATAACTTTATCCAAATGCGCTCTTTCATCTTGTGATTGAATTCGTTCTTTACCAGTGCTACTTTCTTTCCCGATTAAGTATGGTTTTATTGCCTTATATTTTTTCCAGAAAGGAGCCATATCAACAAAAAGGTCTTTGATAACTTCGAGATTAGCAAGAGGGCGAATTGTAATTGTATCAGATAATTCTTTTAATTGCTGTTCACAAGCAAGACAATATTTTCCGTTTATGTGCATTGCACAGGAACCGCAAACTCCTTCGCGACATGACGAACGATATGCTAAACTTCCGTCTATATTATCACGGATATAATTTAAGCCATCCAGCACCGTTTGACCTGATTTCCATTCAACTTTGTATGTTTCAAATCTTGGTTTTTTGTCTTTTTCTGGATCAAAGCGAAAAACTTTGAATGTTTTTATATTTGACATTTTTCATACTCCAATAATTATTAGTATTTTCTTTCTTTAGGTTCATAAATAGAAATGTCCACTTCTTTATAAGATAAATCCGCGGTCTTTCCATTCCATTTAGCAACAGTATGCTTCAAGTATTTTTCATCATTTCTTTTTGGAAAATCTGTCCTGAAATGCGAACCACGACTTTCTTCTCTGTTTAAGGCACCTTTTAAAATAATCTCTGCCATATCAAGACTACCTTTTAATTGTATCGCATCAAGCAATTCAAAATTTGCTTTTTTGTTTGAACTAAGTAATTTAATGTTAGGATACTTTTCTTTAAGAGCCATGATTTCATCAAGACCTTCTTTTAGTGTTTTAGCTTCTCTAAATATTCCCGCTTTTTCGTCCATTATATTATTCATCTCTGAACGAATTTTTGGATGAGCTTCCTTTCCTTTAGAATTTAATAAATCATTTATTTTTGCTTCCTCTTCAGATAATATTTTATCATAGATAGAAGCATTGACAGGACTAGAACCTCCAGCACTTACATAATTAGCAGCTTCGTCACCAGCAATTTTTCCAAATGTTATAGTTTCAAGCAAAGAATTTCCACCTAACCTGTTTGCACCATGAACACTAATACAAGAACATTCACCCGCTGCATAAAAACCTTTGACTTCACATCCAGTTGTTTCATTTACATTAATACCCCCCATAGTATAGTGTTGACCAGGGGCAACAGGTATAAAGTCGTTAATAGGATCAACACCTGCAAAGTGGATAGAATGCATTCTAATACCTGGTAATCTTTCTAATATTCTTTTAGCACCTAGATGTCTTAGATCCAATCCAATATATTTATCATTAATTCCACGTCCTTCTAAAATTTCTCTTTTCATATTTCGAGCTACAATATCACGAGGTGCTACTTCTAACGCTTTAGAGGAATCGGGATAATTAGCCAGAAATCTTTCTCCCTTGTTATTCACAAGATATCCTCCTTCACCTCTTGCTCCTTCTGTGATCAAAACATTATTCGTAATTAATTCTGTTGGATGAAATTGTATAAATTCCAAGTCTTTAATTCCTATTCCTTCGTAGTATGGAACAGCCATTCCCCAACCTGTATTTGAATAAGCATTCGAAGTTTTTCCATAAACTCTACCTGTACCACCTGTTGCCCAAATTACAGCTTCAGATCTAAATACTTCAAGCTCGCCCTTGGCTATATTTATTGCTATAACTCCACGACATACGTCGTTATCTACAATTAATCTTGTAACAAACCATTCATCGTAAATTGTCATTTCATTTCTTTCGTTTTGTGTTTCAAACCTAACAGCTGTTTCGTATAATGTATGTAGCATCATATGACCAGTTTTATCAGCAGAATAGCAGGTTCTTGGAAAACCAGCACCACCAAAGGGTCTTTGAGCAATTTTACCTTCAGGAGTTCGACTAAAAGGGCATCCCCAAGATTCCATTTCATATATTCTTTCTGGTGCATTACTTGTCATTTTTAAAGCTGCTTTTTGGTCTGCTAAATAGTCACTACCTTTTATCGTATCAAAAGCATGTTTTTCTATACTATCATAATAACCACGATGATGATTGTTTAACGCCGCATTAACTCCGCCCTGTGCTGCAATACTATGAGAACGTATTGGATGGATTTTGGATATTAAACCTACTGTCATATTTTTTTTATTTATTTCAATTGCTGCACGAAGACCTGCAAGTCCGCCTCCAACAACTATCACACTATGATATTTCATTACTCACCTCCTAACAATGTTTTTAATTCAGGGAAGAAAACAAACAAACTTGCAATAGCAATTATCCCTGATAAAATAAACACCCATACAAATAGTCTTTTCCCTTGATGAGAAAAACGCAATAAGTCGGTTATAGTGATTCTCAATCCATTAAACAAATGCCATAGAACTGCAAGGAATAGTAAATATTCTATTATATGTCCAAAGGGAGTGTCATAACTTGCCATCATATCATTAAAAGATTGTTCGCCACCTGTTACCATACTTATACTATAAATATGTGCAAGAATATAAAATACAAGTGCCAAGCCCGAAATTCTGTGCATAATAAACGCAATAGTTCCCCAATTAAAATTTAATTTCAAATTTTGCAATGTTTTCATTTTCATTGTACACCTCCAACAATTGAGAATGGTATAATAATATAAACACCTATCCCAACCAATGCTACACCAATGAAGAATAAAAACCAACCAAATACTTTTTTAAATGAAGCTGAAGGGTTATAATCAAGTGTAATATTCCAAGCACCATTTAAAGCATGATAAATCGCGGCTGCAAGAAGTAAAATATCGAATACAATCCACATCGGTGAATGTAACCGTGACTGAACTTTTTCAAACGTTACAGGTCTTTCAATTGTAAAGTGCAAAACCCAGAAGTGAATAAGCAATCCTGCTGCAAGAAAAATAGCACTTATCCTTTGCATAAACCAACCAAACGAATGTGAGGTATTTCGGGTCAAATAGCCCATAGTAGTCCTCCTGATTTATAATTTTGTTTATTAATTTTATGGTTTGAATATAAGCAGGTTAAATTTGAAATT
>JAFGPR010000183.1 GCA_016936095.1 Ignavibacteriales bacterium
CTCCCAAAGTTCTGTTATGCTTTCTTCATTACCCTCTCTATGTCCTACTGAAAAATTAGCCTGTAACTCATGCCCCGAATCATTAAATTTATGTTGATAGTTGGTATTAATATTAAAACTATTATGATCATTAATTGATTGTGATTTTGACAAATAATTTATTTTTGTTGGGTCTATGCTTGTCCACTCGGAATATTGATTATTACCACTACGGTTCATATCTCTACTTCTGATTCTTGCATTAAAACCCAAGAAGTCGTTTTCACCAAGAGTAAAATCTACACCGGCCCGTATTCCCCCACCGTCAAAACCAAAGCCGAAGTCTCCATTAGAATCATAATAATATTGATTGCTGTTAAAAGTTGTCATACTTTCTTCTTCCCTATTACCAGGCATATACCTTTTGTTGTAATCAAAACCGAGTGTGATACTATACCAACTATTTTTATAAACTCCTAAAACATCACCACCATATTTGTCATTTAGTCCACCATTAAGATTTACTACTCCACTGATACCAGTATTCTGATCTTTCTTTAAAATAACATTTATTACACCAGCAGTTCCTGAGGGATCATATTTAGCACTTGGATTTGTTATTATTTCAATTCTATCAATGCTACTAGCAGGAAGTTGCTCAAGAGCTTCTTGTGATTCTAAAATTGTGGGTCTTCCGTCAATCAGAACCTGAAAACTACCACTACCACGAAGACTAACATTACCTTCTATATCTACTGTAATAGATGGAACGTTTTCAAGAACATCAATAGCTGTACCTGATATTACAGAAGGAAGATCTGCAAGGTTAATAACCTTTTTATCAATATCATAACTTAAAGTAGGTCGTTGTCCTTCAACAACAACATTATCTAAATTAATCGCGTCAGCGACTAAAACAATTTCACCGAGGTCAATTTGCATTGCACCTTTGCTTATTTCGACATTATCAATTGTTTGTTTAGCGAACCCCATAAACTGAACATAGATGTAATATTTCCCCGGGAAGATTTTTGTTAATTGAAAATTTCCTTCTTTATCAGAAATTGTTCCTGTCACTTGAGAACTGTCAGCTTGTTTGAAAAGAATAATATTAGCATATTCAACAGGTGTATTACCCTCGGAATTAAGAACTTTACCTGATATTGTCCCACCTTGAAAACCGCTTCTATCTTGTGCAACTAAGGTGGATAGCAGGAAAATCATCAGCACCGTATAAATAAATAACTTTTTCATTTTTTACCTTTATATATTTAATTTTTGTTCATTTAGAGTCGTTTTTTTCGTTTTAGTTTCTATTTTTAAAATTTCTAATATCAAAATTAAAATCAGATTTTGTAGAAATGTTGTAGATAAAATGATTTTATTTTATCTTGAAGATATGTTTACCCTCAGAATAAGCATAACTTATTTTCAGATTATTTAATTCACATATCTTTTTAACGATTGCCAATCCTAATCCAATTGCACCTTTCTCGTGGTCAGTGTGATAGAATCTTTCGAATAATTTATCAGCCGAAAAATTTAGTATCTCACCATAATTACTTATTTCAAATGTTTTTTCAGTGGTTTTTATTTCAATTGGTTCCTTATTGGAACCGTAAGTAATTGCATTTCTTACCAGATTCTTGACAACAATATCAAATAAATAAGGATCAATAAGCAATGTATGAGATTCTGACAGAGTGGCGTTTATTTCCATTTCCTTTAGTTCAACAAGTTCGCTTACAGCAGTAATGTGGTTTTCTATTAATTCTTTGGTCTTAATATTTTTTGTATTTGTGAATTCTCGGTTTTCAATTTTTGTCAATAGATTTAATGTGTGTCCTAATTTTGAAAGATGATTAGTCTGGTCGTAAATTGATTTGACTGTATCAGAATATTTTTTCATAACACTTTCATCGGAAATTAGGTTTTCTGTTTTACTTCTTATAATTGATAGTGGTGTTTGAATTTCGTGAGCCATGTTTTCAGTATATTCTTTCAAATGCTGATAATCTTCTTCAATTCTTTCAAGCATTTGATGGAATGTTTCCTGCATCCTTTTAAATTCTTTCGTAGTAGTGTTTATTCTTGTTAATTCAGACGTCCAACCCACCTTAAAAGTTTTCATCGTCTCGAGAATTTTATTAAACGGTCTGAACAAGTAACCCGAAATGAAAAAGTTAAATAATGCAATAATAACAGCGAGAATAATAAATGCGGGAATTAAAGTTTCAAAAATATCATCTTTCAATCTTATGTAATCATCAATTGGAACTGGGAGTTCGAGTTTATAATATTTTTCTTGTACGTTAATTATTGTTGTTTTTTTTCTGAACATCATTTCTTTATCGCGAGTGGCATCGTATATCATAGTATCGGAAATTATTGGAAATTTGCTTGTGTCTGGTTTTTCGGATAATTCTGTAACAACAGTTAACGGGGGTAATCTATCTAATGGTTTCCCTTTCTCTATGAAATTTTCAATTCTGTGTTCGAACATATAATAACGCATATCTAATTCTTTTCTGATAAATTCGTTCGACTCACCCAACAGGAACCATGCAACAATTAAAAATGTGGTGAATGTAAAAATTAGATAAATAAATGTCGTCTTTGTTAATAATTTAACTGTCCTTGATTTTGCCATAATTTTTAATCCTCTGATAAGAATTTATAACCCATACCATACATCGCTTTAATGTAACTTTTTCCACATGCATCGATAATTTTTTTCCTTAAATTTTTTATATGGTTGTATACAAAATCAAAATTATCCGCTTGGTCAATTTGGTCGCCCCAAAGATATTCGGCAATACTTTCACGTGTTAAAATCTTTTTGGGATTGTGCATAAAATAAAGTAATAAATCAAATTCTTTTTTTGTTAACTTAAGTTTTTCGTTTTTCACGTATACATCAAAATTAAGGGTGTCAATTTTAATTTCATCAACTTGAATAATGTTATTTCTCGTATCGCTTTTTCGTCTTTGAATTGAATGTAATCTGGCAATCAATTCAGCATTATGAAAAGGTTTAGTCATATAATCATCTGCACCGACATTTAATCCTTTTACTTTATCGTCAATGGAATCACGAGCCGTTAAAATTAAAACTCCAATTTCAATATTGTTGTCTTTTATTTTTTTTATAAGACTTAAACCATTTCCGTCGGGTAGTCCTAAATCAACTATTGCTATATCATAATTATAGAGTGCAATTTTCTCATTAGCACTTTTAAGATTTTCAACCCATTCGACTAGAAAACCCGATTCTTTTAGATAGTGCTTAATATCTTGGGCTAAGATTTTGTTATCTTCAACTAATAAAATTTTCATGTTTTAAACATAAAAAATGATTTTGTAGAAATTTGGTAGATTGAAATTCTAATATATCCCAAAGAAAATTAGTATCTATGCTTTTAATAGTTAAATTACAAGGTTAATAATGCAAAAACAACTTAAAAAGCAAACTATTTTTTTATTGATATAGAAAAAATTGTAATAAGTTTTATCTTGTTTAATAATTAAATATTTGTAATAAAAAACTCTTATTTTGAAAATCATTATTATATTGTTATATTAAACTATTAGAAAAAAAAATTTATGAAATATATAAGAAAGATATATAAACAACTGACAATAATAGTTATATTTTTTATCGGTCTTTTACTGTATAATAACATTGCGAATATTCATCATCACATTTTACCAAATGGTGATTTTGTTGTTCATGCACATCCTTTTTCGTCAAACAAAGACACAGACCCTTCTAATACTCATTCTCATTCGGACAGTGACATTGCTTTTATATTTTTAATTAATAATATTTTGCTTCTTGTTGTTGTTGCTGCGATCCTTACTTTTTTTCTGAAAGTAAATAGAATAAAATTTTTTATAACACATCAAATATTATTATATTATTTTCAAACAAAATTTTTATTTAACCTTCGAGCACCTCCTTTCAACTTTTAATATGTCTTAGAATTTATAAATTATTTTACTCCACTTTTGTGGTGTAATTATATTTTACATATCTTAATGGTTGAAATAAAATGAAAAAAATAATTTTAATATGTTTTATTACTTTAATTATAGCTAGTAATCTAACAAATGCATTAGTAGGGGTTGATACAGTTATTTCTGGAAAAGTAACATCAAATAGTACTCCAATCCCATTTGCTAACATTGTTATAAAAGGTACATCTGTTGGTACGGTATCTGATAATGATGGGAATTTTTATTTAATGAACCTACCGCAAGGGACTTATACAATAATTGTATCTTCGATAGGCTATAAACCGATACAAAAGACAATTGTTATAAATAAGTCTATTGAACAGAAGATAAATTTTGAACTCGAAGAGACTTCAATAGAAATAGGACAAGTTGTTGTTAGTGCGAATAGGAACGAAATGTTGAGGAAAGAAGCACCAGTGGTAGTAAATACAATTACAAAAAATTTATTCGAAGAAACGAATTCAAATAATTTAGGTGAATCACTTAATTATCAGACTGGCTTAAGAGTAGAGACTAATTGTCAAAATTGCGGATTTCAACAAGTGAGGATTAATGGTTTGGAAGGAACATACTCTCAAATTTTAATTGATAGTCGTTCATTATTTAGTGCTTTAACAAGTGTGTATGGTATTGAACAAATTCCAACCAACATGATAGAACGAGTTGAGGTAATCAGAGGAGGTGGCTCTGCAATATTCGGATCTAATGCTATCGGTGGTATTATAAACATTATTACAAAGGAACCAAATTATAATTCATTTCAAGTATCGAATAACACATCATTTATTTCTTCTAGCACATTAGATAACAATATAAGTATAAATGGATCGCTTGTATCAGAAGACCAAAAAACTGGTATAGCACTTTTTGGTGCAAAGAGAAACAGAGATTATTATGATGCAAATGACGATGGATTTTCTGAAATAGGATTAATAGATAATACAACATTCGGCTTTAGATCTTTTTATAAACCTGATGCTTTTTCAAAATTAACTGTAGAATATCATAATCTAAATGAATTTAGAAGGGGGGGTAATAAGTTTGATTATCAACCTCACGAAACTGATATAACCGAACAAACAGAACATAAAATAAATAACGGTAACATAACTTATAACTTGTTTTCTAAAAATTACAAATCAACACTTTGTTTTTTTAGTGCTTTTCAATATACTAAGCGGAATAGTTATTATGGTGCTCAAATGGATTTGAATGCTTACGGCCATACTGATGATTTTTCATTTGTTGGTGGAGGACAGTATTCATATAATTTTGATAACTTAATTTTTGCACCTTCCACTATAACAACAGGTATTGAATATAATTATAATTCTCTAAAAGATAATATGCCAGGATATAATCGTTCTGTTAATCAATATGTAAAATTATACGGAATATTTTTACAAAACGAATGGAAAATTGACAAAGTTATCTTTTTATTTGGTGCAAGATTTGATAAACATAATTTAATTGAAAAAATAATAATTAGTCCACGTGTGAATTTACTTTATAAAATTAAAGAAAATTTAACTTCGCGACTAACCTATACACAGGGCTATCGTGCTCCACAAGCATTTGACGAAGATTTACATATCGAAGCCGTTGGAGGAGAGGTTATGCTTATTAGCCTTGCTGATGATCTTAAACAAGAAAATTCATATTCTTACAGCGGCTCTTTAGATTATGATTTTAATTTATTTAATTTTGAAGCAAATATCCTTATAGAAGGATTTTATACTAAACTTAAAGATGTATTTGTACTTGAAGAAATAGGTAGTGATGCTCAAGGAAATAAACTGGTTGAAAGAAGAAACGGAAGTGGCGCTGAAGTAAGTGGAATTTGTACAGAGATGAAAATCGCTTTTTCAAAAAATGTAAAACTAAATTTAGGATTTACGATACAAAACAGCCAGTATTTGGAACCAGAGAAATGGAGTGATGACGTAAATGTAGAATCAACAAAAAAAATGCTTAGAAGCCCGAATAACTATGGATTTTTTACTTTCAATGTTATGCCTTTTCCAAGTACAATATTTTCATTATCGGGAGTATATACTGGCGAAATGTTAGTACCCCACTATTTAGGATTCATTATCTCAGATAAATTAGAAAAAACACCAAATTTCTTTGAATTGAATTTAAAACTTTCACAAGATATTTCTATTAGTAAGGAACTAAATTTGCAAATTAATGGTGGCATTCAAAATATTTTCAATAGCTATCAAAAGGATTTTGATTTGGGTGTTTATAGAGATGCAGGTTATGTCTACGGACCAAGTCGTCCTCGCACTTTATTTATCGGAATGAAAATAGGAAATATCCTTTGATATTTTGCTTTAAATATTTTTGTTATACTCTTCATTTAATGTCTAAATGAGGAGTATAGCAATTAAAAATCTTACCCTTTTCTTGGTAGAACAAACTATATTATATTAAATTTCTTCATTTTTCGCCATAAAGTAGTAACATCAACACCCAAATCTTCTGCTGTATTTTTTCTATTTCCATTATTTTTTTCAAGTGTAGCAATTATAATTTCATATTCAGCATTATGAAAAGGTTTCTTAAATTCGACTTTAACATTACTTTTTTTGAATTGTAATATCTTCTCTGGGATATGTTCGATATCAATATAATTTTCTTGACATAATACAAAACTATGTTCTAATACATTTTCTAATTCCCGAATATTACCATACCAAGGATATTTTGAAAATAATTCATAAACCCTTTTTGTAATGCCATTGATTGACTTATTAAATTTCGAGTTGAATTGTTTAATAAAATAATCAACTAGTGGTGGCAAATCATCCAGTTTTTCTCTTAACGGTGGAAGATGAATGTTAATAATATTTATTCGATAAAAAAGATCTTCTCTGAATTTTCCTTGCTTAATTTTTTCTTGAAGATTTGCATTAGTCGCTGCAATTATCCTGACATCCATCGGTATTGATTTATTTCCACCAACACGCTCAAACATTCTCGTTTCGATAACTCTTAACAATTTAATTTGAACAGATAACGAAATGTCACCTATCTCATCGAGGAATAATGTACCTCCTTGCGCTAATTCAAATCTGCCATTTTTCTTTTTCACTGCACCCGTAAATGCTCCCTCTTCATGTCCGAATAATTCACTCTCTATTAAGTTTTCATTGAAAGCACTGCAATTAATTGGTATGAACGGTCCATTTCTTCTCGAACTATTAAGATGAATTGCGCGGGCTGCGAGTTCCTTACCCGTTCCACTTTCACCAGTAAGTAAAACCGTACTATCAGTTTTAGACACGCTTTCAAACAAGGAAAATATTTTTTCCATCTCTTTGCTTTTACCAATTATATTTGAAAAGCGAAATTTATCGTGCAGATGTTCGTTTAGATTTTTTATTTCAGAAATATCAACAAATGTTTCCACCGCTCCTATTTTTTCATTGTTATTATCCAATAGTATTGTTGAATTAGATCTTACTGGAATAATTTTTCCTGATTTATTAATAATCTCAAGTTCCTTTCCAATTATTGCTTTCCCGGTTGTCATGGTTTTTTCAAGATGGCAACCATTTCGGCATAGACTTGATTTAAATATTTCCCAACATTTTTTACCTATTGCTTCATCTTTTTTGTAGCCTGTAATTTTTACTGCTGAATTGTTGAATGAAGTGATAATCCAATCATTGTCGATTGTAAAAGTTCCTTCAATGCTACTATTAAAAATTGCTTCAAGTTTGTTTTGCTGGTCAAGGACTTCTTTTGTCTTTTGGCTTAATTCTTCGGCCATTGCGAGCATTTCGTTTGTGTCACGAAAAACAAAAATTAAACTGATGATATTTTTACCTTTGAAAACAGGTGTCAAAGATGATAAAACATTTTTGACTTTACCATTTTTACATGTAATATTTACAGCAAGATTTGAGTATGTTTTTTTGCTCTCAAATGCTTCTTCAAAAATATTTTTATCATTCAATGTTTTTAGTAAAATTATTTCAATTGGTTTTTCGGTTACATCATCACTTTTAAAACCAGTTATTCTTTCAGCAGCTTCATTAAATACAACAATTGAAAAATCATTTCCAATAACTATAATACCATCAGGTATTGCGAGATGTTGATTCTGTCTATTCATTTTATTGCCATAAATTTAATTTTTCTTCTAATGCAAAAATATATTAAATATTGCAATATTGCAAGACATATGCAACACATTGCATATTTGCACTGTGTTTACTTGTTTTAAGTCTTTATATTTTAACAATTTCTTTTGGCACTATCTTTGTATTCAATGCTCATTAAATAAAAATTTTATAGTTTATGACAAAACAAATATTTGAACCTGCTTGTCTTCCTTGTATTTTAAATCAGGGATTAAATTCTGCAAAATTGTTTGGAATTGAAGATAAGGAAACACAATTGCAAATGCTGAATGAAATAATGAATGAATTGTTAAAATTTAATGGTAATTTATCTGGTCCTCTTTTCTCATCAACATTTCAATC
>JAFGPR010000184.1 GCA_016936095.1 Ignavibacteriales bacterium
TGAAAACGAAAATATACTTTTAAAAACCTGTGTTTTTCTATTAATATCTATTTATATTACAGTTATTTACAGTACATTTCTAACTCGAAGCGGAGTATTAAGTCAAGCGTCAGTACATTCATTCGTTAGTTCCGAAAATATTGTTTACTTATTTCTTTTATTTTTCCTTTTACTCTTTTTATTTGGCAGTATATTTATTTTTATTCGTCGTCTTGGTTCAGTTAAAACACATTTGATAAACTCAATAAATTTCTTTTCAAGAAATGGACTTATCTTAATTGGTACGATATTCTTATTGATCTCCACACTAATAATTTTTATCGGAACTTCAGCTCCTATCTTAGGAATCTCAGTTGATACAAAATTTTATGATAAGATGAATCTTCCACTCATAATTTTAATTTCAATCATTTGTGGAATAAGTCTTTATTTAAAATGGCATTCTAGTAGTAAGAATTATTTATACAAGAAGATACTTCTCCCATTTTTTCTTTCTGCAATTTTAACAACCATATTATCATTTATAGTCAATTTCATAAATGTAAATGTAATCATATTTCTATTCTCGAGTGTGTTTTTAGTAATAACGAATTTTCATTGGCTATTAAAATCATTAAGAAATTTATCCTCACGAATCGATGTTTCTTTTTCACATATAGGTTTAGGATTATTTTTATTAGGTGTTTTGGCAACTGGATTTTACACAAAGGATTTCAATGTAAATCTAAAAAAAGATAAGGAAGTAGGATTATTAGACTATAAGATAAAATTTTCAGGTGTTGAACAAATTGAGGATACTGAAAAATACAAATTGAATGTCGAAATTAAAAGAAAAGATGCCTTGATTATTGCCTCACCAACAATTTATTTTAACGAATTTGCAAATGATTTTTATATTGAACCTGATGTAATTTCAGAATTGGCTCAAGATATTTATATCGCACCAATAAGTTATGATAATGGAGAAAAACAAGAGGAAATTAAATATTTAACATTACTTAAAAACGAGACAAAAGAATTTCAAGGAATGCAAATTAAGTTTGTTTCATTTCAATTTCCTAGTAATTCACAACAAAGTATGATGAATAGCGATTCTATTGTAATAGGAGTGGAGATAAAAATTCATTTCAAAAAAAATACTTACTCTATCACTCCAATTTATACATCAAAAGTAGGCAGGAAAGAATCTAAACCAGTAATCATTGAAGATTTAAATTCGAGTTTTTCAATTATCGAATTAGATGCTTCTGGAAAAATCATTCTTGGAATTTCTGATCTTTCGAAAGCTGGAATAATAAAAGATGAGCAATTGCTTGTAGAAATAAGTTTTAAACCCTTCATTATTTTGATTTGGAGTGGAGCAGGATTAATTTTAGCCGGTTTTATTTATTCTGCAATTAAAAAATACAATTCGATTTAAAAATTAAAAACCCCGAATAATTCTACTCGGGGTTTGTTTTAAGAATATCAACAATTTTTAATTATACTTGATGTAGAGAGTTCCTGATGCTAACAAATAACTATCTTCATCATAAAGATAGATATAATAAGTTCCTTTTTCGTAGAAAGTAACCTTCTTCCAGAACCATGTCCAACTAGGTTGAACATCTTGATAGATTGTAGTTTCGTATGTTTCATTTCCATACTTATCTACCTTATAAATGTCATAACTAATTTCATAACAACCAATGGCATAAGGAATTCTTGCAAGAAAATAAAGATAGCCACCGCTACTTGCATCAATATAAAATGTGCTGCTTTCCGTGATTGGGTACCCATTATCATCTACACCTTCGCAGAAATAGATTGTCTGAGCTGAAATGATATCAGCTAAAAAGAAGAAAAACAGAAATAGAATGGGAACGAATACTTTTTTGTACATCTTATCCTCCAATTATTAGGTTCGTTTTTGAGTTATTTAAAATCTGACAAATAAGTTAATTTACCTTAACCAAAGTTAAGAAAAATTGTTTATTTGTCAAATACTTTTTTAAGTAAAATATTACTGATTCAACATTAAAAAAAATAATGATTTATAGAGTTTTAATTCAAAAATTTTAAATTTGTTTCAATAAATTCAGTATCTCGTATTTTATATTTTTTTGTTAATTGTTGTGCAAAATATATGCCAATTTTATATTTTAGTATTATGAAATATTTTTTATAAATTTTTTAGGATATATAATTGAGAATATTAATAGCCGAAGACGAAAAAGATATTGCCAGTAACTTAAAAAAATATTTTAAATCTCTGAATAATGAAGTAATACTTGCCTATGACGGAGATTCAGCATTAAAATTTGCTCAGGGAAAGAAGTTTGATGTAATTGTGTTAGATTGGAAAATGCCGGGTAAAAATGGTGACGAGATTTGCAAAATATTAAGGAAAAGTGGTGATAAAACTCCAATAATCATCTTAACAGCATTGCGTGATCTACAAAACAAAATCGAAGGATTTAATTTGGGTGCAGATGACTACGTAACAAAACCTTACGAGGAAGAAGAACTTCTAGCAAGAATAAATGCAGTTGTAAGAAGGTATCAACAATCAGAAAATGTAATTAAATTTGATAATATCACAATTGATTTAATCACGAGAAAATTACAAAAAGCAAATTCGGAGATTAAATTATCTGAAAAGGAATTTGCCTTGCTGAAATATTTTCTAGAAAACCGAGGAAAGGTTATCACCAAACAGCAATTATGTAAATCAGTATGGGATTCTCCATTTGAATCAGGTACAAATATTGTTGAAGCCACAATAAAAAATCTAAGGAAGAAAATCGAGGAAAATTCTTCCAAAAAATATATAAAGACAATATACGGCGAGGGTTATATTTTTATTGAAGAATAAGAGAAAAATATTTACAAAAACTCTTTTAATAAATACTCTCTGGTATACGATTGTTACCGTTTCTTTATTTGTAGTGTTCTACATTATTACGTTACTGTTTATTAAAAATATTATTTCTGAAAATTTCAACCTCATATTGAGTGATAAATTAAAATATTTAATTTCCTCATTCGAATTACAAAAAGACACTCTAATAATTAAGCCCGAATTCGAAAATTATGATCCTGAATTGACAAGTCCGGCAAAATTTCCTCAGTTCCTGCAAGTATACACTTCAAATAGTAGGTTGTTGTATCAAAGTAAAAATATTCCAGAAGGTATCCAATTACCACTAAGCTGTCCTGATAAGTTAGATAGATTTTTCTTTGAAGATTTTGAACAGGAAAATTTAAAATTTAGGATCGGGTATTCAAAATTATTCACACATGATTCAAGTTCATTTGCTTATATTCAGTTATCTTGTCTAGAAACACAAGCAGATATTATCTTGAATAAATTTGATCTTTTAAATCATATATCATTCGCTATTATTTTTCTCGTTATTTTATTTACAAGCGGATTTCTTGTAAGAAAAAGTTTAAAACCAATTAATAAAATAATTGATACAGCGGAAAAAATATCAGCTACAAATTTATCAGAAAGAATCGAGTTGAAAGTATCACCTCAAGATGAATTAGGAAGATTACAAAACACTTTGAATAATCTATTTGACCGGTTGGAAAATCAAATTCATTTAATGACACATTTTACTGACAATGCCTCACATCAGTTGATGACACCACTGACTACTATCAAATCGGAACTAAATTTAATTTTAAAAAAAGAATTCAGTAATAATGATTACAAAAAAACGTTAAATAAGATCAAAGAACAAACCGAACGTATGATAACTCTAGTTAGTACAATGTTATTATTATCTAAGGATAGAAATGAATATAAAGATGATTCTTCAATTTTCAACCTGACTGATTTAATTGAAAAATCAATTAAGAAAATTTATAAAGACGAAAATATTATATATAAAATGTCAGATAGCATTTACATTCGCGGAAAGCAAGATTATTTTGTAATGGTATTAGATAATCTAATAAATAATGCAATTAAATATAGCCCTAAAGGTGAACAAATTATTCTATCCATAATACCCTCTAATGAAATTGTTAAAATAATTATTGAAGATTTTGGAATAGGTATTCCAGCCGATGAGAAAGATAAAATATTTTCTCGTTTTTACCGTAGCAGTAGAAGTGAAAAATTAGGTATAAAAGGTTATGGTCTGGGATTAAGCTTTGTTGAAATTGTAGTAAAAACGATGGATGGGATAATAGAAGTTGAAGATAATATCCCAAAAGGGACAAAATTTACCATTGTTCTTCCTAAATTAAAATTAGAATAAAAAAAATCATATTAAAGTTTTTGTGTGGCAAATTTTTGGAAATGTATTGGTAGTTTCACAATAAAAGTACTTCCCTTTCCGACTTTACTTTGAACTATAATTTCACCACCATTATTTTTTACAATTTGCTTTACGAGACTTAAACCCAAACCTGTTCCTATCCTTTCCATCTCTTTCGCTTTTTTAGTTCTGTAAAATTCTTCGAATATTTTCTCAATTTCAACTTTGGAAATGCCAATACCTGTATCTTTAATTGAAAATCCAAAATATTCTTTATCGATGAAAGGAGTAACTGTTACCTTTCCAGCAATGGGTGTGTATCTTAAAGCATTATTGACTAAATTTATCACAACTTTTTCAATATCTATTTTGTCAATTTTAACAATTATTTTTTCATCTATCTTAACAACTTGTAAATCAATTTCTTTCTTTTTAGCATAAGGCCTATCTAGATCAATTGTGTCATTGAGCCAATCAACAAAATTAACTTCCTCGAAAAATCTGTCATCATATTCAAGTGTATATTTCGTTACCTCAATCATTTCTTTAATCATATCCAAAATTTGTTCGGAACGTTTTTCTGCTTTCTGAATCAAGTCAGCAACTTCCGAATTCAATTCTTCTGCATGAAGAGATCTAATAACAGCAAGCGTACTTTGAACAGCTACGATCGGTGATTTTAATTCATGTGCTGCAAATCTAAAAATACGATTTCTTTCTTTAATAGAATCTTCCAATTGTGCATTTTTCAAATCTAATTGTCTTTTCATATGACGAAAATGGTGCATAAAATCTTTGATTATGTAAAAGACAGTAAAATTTGTAACATTAAAAGCAATTAAAGATATAATCAAATAAGGCAATGTAATGGTTTCAGGATGGAAAAAATGGTTAGGTATATAACCATTAAACTCTAATAAACTCCAAATAGTCAGGAGCAATGATGAAAATATTGTATTTATAAGAGTAAGAATAAATCCGGGAAATAAGATCCCTGAAAAAATTACTTGAACAATATAAATAAAAAATAACGGATTACTAATTCCACCAGCATAATGGACTAAAAATGATACCGCAATTAAATCTCCAACTATCTGGCTTTCTGCGAATGAAAATTCACGGTAAACATTTTTACAGGACATATATTTCGCAATTAAGAAACTAATTATGTTAAAACAAGCAACAAAAGTACAAACCAAAGTAATTTCACTGATAGCAATATCAAAACCTAAAATTTCCTGCCCGAGTAAAACGGAAATAAGAATTCCAAATACAGCTAGCCATCTTAAATTGATATACCACATAATCCTTGTTCGAAAAGTTTCAAGTGTGTGAAATGGTAATACTATATTATTTGCTATCTGGGAAATCATTTAAATTTATTATTTAATTTTTTTTTAATTAATTACTAAAAAATTTTTCAATATTCCTTTTAACAATATCTGATAACTCATTCTCTAAGCTTACACCCAAAGGTTGAATACCAATATAAACAAAGTCAATATTCTGATGCATTTTTAAATACTCTTCAATTAGTTTAATAGAATAAGAATGTGTACTAATTTTCACTTTATCTATTATTTCCGATTCGAGGATAAAAATTTCACCGGGTCTTTTATCTGCAATGACAGCGTCTAAAAAAACCACGCAATCAGGAGAAAAGTCTAAAATTTTCTGCAAATAGTTTTCAGGGTTAGTACATGCATAAATAAAATTATCGGTGGGATAAATATTCTTTTTTTTTAGTAAGTCGAAAAATACAAGACCTGCAGCATCATCGCCACGAAGTTCATTTCCTAATCCTAGGAAAAGAATCTTTGCAGAATGATATTTAGATAAAAGATTTTTGAAATCATTAAAATTCATCTGCTACTACAACCCTATATCTACATTTAGGGCAGACTTCTTTTATGTAATCTTCTCTTCTTACTCTTGACTTAGCCTCTGATGGCTCTACATTAAAAAATTGTTTTTGAATAAATAATAGTTGATTTGGATGAGCATAAACTTTTGCTCCAAGTTTATATCGAATCCATTTTAAGTGGTCAACACATCCAATAACTTCTCCGCAAATTTCACAAACTACAATTTCTTTTTTTACTGTTTCAAAAATTTCGGATGCGTTTTTATTCATTGTCGAAAATGAATATTCTGTCGTTAATTTAATTCCATCTCCAGTAATACACTTTTCTTCACATTGTCCGCAATTCATACATATTTTATAATCAATTGTCATTATGCGAAGTTTTTTCTCTTTGTCGTCTTTAAGACTAATTGCTTTCGCAGGACAAACCTGTACACATGTTCCGCAACCGATACATTTGTTATCATCATATCTTGAAAATCCCCGATATGTTGCAACAGGTTTATATGCTGGACCCATTGGAAATTTAGTCGTATAGGGTTTAGAAAAAAATGAACTTAAAGCTTCTTTTACTTCTCTTAATTTAGGAAGAAACATTGTTTCCCTCCTTTAATTCTTTATCTTCTTCGTATTGATCAATTACAGTTTTCTTTGATAATGGAATTCTTGCTCTATGTGCAGCTTGAGAAATTGCGTGTGCAGCTACGGGTGAAGTAAGAAAGATAAATACAATACCCAACAACGCCTTAAAACCAAAACTATTTAATCCTTGTAAAACAAAAACTCCAAGTAAAATTCCTGCAGAGCCAAAAGTAACACACTTTGTTGCAGCTTGAAGTCTATTATATACATCAGGTAACCTTACCAATCCAAGTACACCCAAGAAATCAAATCCCAGACCAATTACAATTAAAATAATTCCGATATACTCTCTTATCTCACTCATCTAATGACCTCCCTTGTAAAATTTTTGCAAATGCTAATGAAGCAACAAAGCTGAGCAAAGCCCAAATCAATCCTATGTCCATTAAAAATCCTTCATCATAGATAATTGAAAGAATTGCCAGAAGACCAATTATTAAAATTCCAAAAATATCAACAGCAACGATTCTATCTGCTGGCGAAGGTCCGAATATCACTCTATATAAAACAAATAAACTGCAGAACAAAATTACATTTACTAACTTAAGCAAGAAAGGGGCTTCGTAGTAAAAAAAGTTTAAATAAAACAAGCAACCAAGAATTAAAAGACCTATTATCCAACGAAATATTTTCATTCAAAAACCTCCTTTAATAATCCTTCGAACTTGCCGACAATTGCTTTTGAATTTTCGTCAACACTTGTTGAAGGAACTGTAATACAATGAATATATAATTCGCTTTTTTCATCGTTGATGTCAACTGTCAATGTACCCGGTGTAAGTGTTATTGAATTTGCCAGTAAAGTCAAAGAAAAATCTTTTTTCAAATCTGTTCGCACTTTTACAATTCCTGGATTGATTGGACACAAAGGATGAATAACAATATATGCTACGTGGAAATTGGCTTTTATCATTTCCCAGATAAATTTAAAAAGATATACTATTGCTTTAATAAATCGTTTCGGAATATTTTTCACACCTTTTTCTTGGATTAAAAATCTACCAGCAAAAAGACTGACAAATATAGCTACGATAATTCCAACAATAACTTCTTGAATATGAGAAACATCAACTAAGGCACACCATACAAGAACTGATAACACAAATACTACTAATCTGCTTTTAATTTTAACATTCATAATCAACTCCCTACTAACATTTGAATATATTTAGAACTATCCAACAATACATTAACAACAGGGTCAAGTATAACCTCTCTAATACCTGGTATAATCAATGCACTTGTAACAACGCATAAAACTGCGAGTGTTATCATTGCAATTTTCATATTTAGACCGATTTTATCTTCAATTTTTTCTACAATCTTTTCCCCTCTGAAGCCATATCGCTGAACTTTCATAAATGAAGCAAGAGTAAGAAGACTGCCAATAATCGCAATGAATGCAACCCATGGTGCATTGACTTCTAATGCGGCAATAATAATTATTAGTTTACTAAAAAATCCATTGAATGGTGGAATACCGGAAATTGATAACGATGCAATTAATGAAGTACTCGAAGAAATTGGCATTACTTTTGTTAAGTTACCCATCTCTTTTAAATTTCTTGTACCTAATGCAATTTCAACAGAACCAGCGTTATAAAATAATAACGATTTAAATATTGCGTGATTCAGCAAGTGAAATATCGCACCAAGTAATCCAAGATAAGTTCCTAAACCCATACCAAGCAAAATGTACCCAATTTGACTTATGCTATGATATGCAAGTAATCTCTTCATATCCCATTGACCGAGTGCTAATATTACGCCAACTATAATAGAAATTGCACCTAAAACGATAAATATTTCTTTAAATATTTGAACTGCTCCAAATACATTGAAAAAAATCCTCATCAAAACATAGATGCCTAATGCTTTTATTAAAACTCCTGACAACATTGCAGAAATTGGAGCGGGTGCTGAGGAGTGTGCATCTGGCAACCAAGCATGGAAAGGCATTGCTGCTGCTTTTAATCCAAAACCAACCATGAATAAAGCTCCAATCATAAGCATTACAATTGGTTCTGTCTGAGGGAGAATAGTTGCAATTTTTGCCATCGTTAACGTTGATGTCGTTGCGTAAGTAATTGCAATACCCACTAAAATTAACACTGATGAAACTGAACCCATTATTGCATACTTAAATGATGCTTCAAATTCTTCTGCCTTACCACCATAAGCAACAAGCGCGAATGCAGAGAACAATGCAATTTCCATAAATACAAACAAATTGAAAATATCACCCGTTAATACAACTCCATTCATACCTGTAATCAATAACATAAACAACGCATAATATTTCCAATCAGGGGATAAATGGCGAATATATTGGATTGAAAATAATAGCGAAGTCAATGCAATAATGTTAATTATAATTAAAACAAAAAGTGATAAAGCATCTTGAACAAGACAGATACCGATAGGAATATCCCAGTTGCTCATACTATAAGTTACTGTTTCAGTTTTCCCTATAACAAAACTATAGATAGAAAGCACCATCATTATGACTATAGCAGCTATTGAAAGAGCAATTCCCCAAGTGTCTTTTTTGCCACCTATAAGTGTAATAATGAAAGCTGCTAATAATGGAATAATTATGAAATATGGGAGGATCATCCTGATAACCTCCTTATTTTAGTGATGTCAAAAGTTTTATATTTTTGATATAGTTTGATTGCTAAAGCAACAAGTAACGCGGTAGTTCCTAATTCAATTACAATTGAAGTAAGAACTAACGCCTGAGGTAATGGATCAACTCGAGATAAATTTTCCTTTCCTTCTGTCAGTATTGGATAAAATGAATCACTTTTGTAAGCAAAAAGGATAAGAAATAAATTAGCAGCATAACCCATTATCCCAACAGATAAAATTATTTTTACCAAATCCCGTTTTGTTAGAACTCCATATAAACCGACAAGGAATAGAACAAAACATAATATATAGACAATCATACTTCACCTCCATTTTCAATATTAGTTTTTGCGAGTATAAGAACTGCAAGAAATAATGACATCGCAACTTTTATTCCAATTAAAATATTAAAAATAGGTATTGTACCAGCACTTATTAACTCATATAATTTTCCTTTCAAAATGAAATTTGTAAGAAAACCACCAAGTACTGATATACCAAGAATTCCTACAATCAGGAATAATAAAATACTTGCTGCTTCAATATCGTGTAATAGTCTTATCTTCAACCATTTCTCTGTAAACTCGCTACCGTAAGCAAGCAAAACATTTAGCATTGCAATGGCAAAAATTACACCTCCTCCAAACCCACCACCGGGCGTTAGATGACCGTGAAGGATAATATACCAAGCATATAAAACCATCAGCCAAACACTTACACGTGTAACCGTCTTGACAATTATCGACATTCCTTGATTATTTTTCATTGGTAACCTCCTGAGAATTCTTAGATTTTTTTATTCTCAAGATAGTAAGTGTACCTAATATTGCAGCGAATAGCACTGTAACCTCTCCAAGCGTATCATAAGCACGATAATCCAAAATAATTGCTGATACAAGATTTGCTGCTCCCGTATCTGTTGCTCCATTTTGGACATAGTACTGAGCAGTCTCGAAAAGAGGCTGACCGAATGGTGGTAACAATTTGAATACAGACAAACTCAAATAAAAGATTGCACCAAGCGTAATCAAAGTAACACCGACTAAAACTTTGTTGATAGTCGAAGGTTCCTCTTTGTGATAATCTTTTTTCAAAAATGCTCGTACAAGAATAATCACTGCAAAAATTTCAAACACAAATTGGACAACAGCTAAATCGGGTGCTTGAAGAATAAGAAAGCTTACCGCAATTCCAAGTCCAACTACTCCGACTGCAATAATTGAAGATAAAATATCCTTCAACTCCAATGCTACAATAGAGCCTACAATACAGATACTGATGATAAAAATTAACCAAATTTCTGTTGGCATCATAATTAACTCCAACGTTGTAAATTTAATTTTATATATTAAAACAAATTTTTACTAAAAACAAATTAAAATTATTTCAGCATTATCATCTTCCTTACTTCGCTAAATACCTTACCACTCTCTATTGACACCGCTTCTAACCTGTATATGTATATTCCACTGGCTAAATTTGAACCATTCCATTCTACCTTTTTATAGCCTGCATTCTCTACGCCATTTACCAACTTTACTATCTCCCTGCCTAATATATCATATACAACTAACCTCACATCACTTACAACAGGCAACTGATAACTTATTACTGTTGTTGGATTAAATGGATTTGGATAATTGTTCTCCAATTTATACTCCGTTGGTATTTCATAAGTATCTTCAACCTCGTGAAAATATTCCTCTTTACTTAAATATTTTTGCAAGGTACTCGGTTCCTTTATTTTTGATGTCAGCAAATATATTGCGTCTTCTGTTAATACTGATTCTGGATATAATATTTCTAATTCTTTTAATACACTACCAGCTAATACTTCGTTTGCTTCATCAAAATAAAAATGTAAAAACTTGTTATATAAAATCAACTCAATAATATTTTCACCTTTATATTTTAACAATAAATTATCTACTCTTTGTATATAATTTTCTTCTTCTATTGAAAGAGATATTAAATCAGCATAGCTATAAGATTTCTTTTTCTCCTTACTCTTATTAATTATATTTAATATTTTTTTAATATCCTTATAATCTTCGGTTATCTGACTTGCAGTGCAAAACAAGTTTAATGCAAGTAATGTTTGAATCGAATCTGGATATTGTTGTATAACTTCACTACTTATCGTTTTTACTGATTTATTAAATCCAAGATCTAACATTCTTTGAGCAAAAAACATTTTGTATTTTAATTTCCATTTCTTATTTGGATCATACAATTTCATTATATCTTCTTCCGTTATTGTAGGATTAATATTTTTCATATCATTGTTGAATGCTAATTCTTCGGGTGATAAATTCTGTGGTCCATTTATTATTGGAAAAGTACTTAAATGTGGCTCATAATCTACCCAACCTCCTTCATTTAGTTGAAATTTATTTGATATTGGATTTATTGCACCCCAATAATTATTTTCTGCATATATCTCTGTATATTCCTCAGAAACAAGATAATAATCAATCTGATAATTGAAGATGTTTTTACCACCATTACTCTCACATGTTACTCTACCTAAAAATGGGAACGAGTATGCTCTAATAAATATTGCAGTTGGAATATCATGAAAATAATTATATCCATTTCTATCATTAGTTCCAAAATTTGGATTGGACGCAGTTAGAAACACACCATAGGAGCAATTGCTAATTTCATTATCAAACAAATTTGCATTCGAACTATATAAATAAATACCCCTATAACTATTAGTAATCTTATTATTTTCAACAATTGGTATTAAACCTGAAACAGAATTTGCACTTGAATAATAGATCCCATAACTCGTGTTATTATTAAAATTACAATTTTTTATGTTAGGTTTCTCTTTATAAATATAAATTCCTGCGTAATTTGAATTTCTTACGTTCAAATAATTTAAAATTAAATTCGTACAATTAGGTCCCTGGATTCTTATTCCACCCCATTTACTTTCCGGATCAATCGACTCAAATGTTATTGGATTTAATATTGTACCATTAGCAACTAAATTTCCATTGATAGTTAATCTGGTATTCTCTGCAAATCTTATCGTCGTTCCAGGACTAATAGTTAAAGTCACACCTGTTGCAACTGTAGAACCATTACTAATGCAGGCTCCTGATATTGTTAAATTACTTGTAATATTTGTTGGTAATTCATTTAGTGGTACACCTAATATTTTAACAATTTTTGAACTTTCGTGATACGTTCCTGTATTGTCTGTACCATATGCAATTAATTCTGCTTGTACACTATTATCTGTACCTCTAATCCAATAATAAGTATTTGGTAATTGATTAAAATTTAAACCGGCACATCCTCCATCATATAATATAACTGAGCCTGTTTCGTGAAAAGCTTTCAGCTTCCAATTTATACCACCGACAATATAATCACCATAAGGTTCTTCGTCAACAAATATGGCATTTAGATCTTGAAAACAAATATAATATGTATTTGGATGCATTTCAGATGGATACTTTGTTATACAAATATAATCTTCTATACCAACGGTTGTCATATCTATCTCGTGATTCGTCATAATATTTCTTAAAGTACCGCCCGGTTTTCCTAATTGCCTCCAATAATCATAAAATTCATAAATATCATTTGCTCCTGGTGACAATTTACTTGCTTCCCAAATTTCACTTAAACTATACGATATATCATCCCCATTATCATAATTAGGATGGTTATAATTATCAAAAACATCCCACAATGTACCAAATACCGCTGCTTCATAATATTGACCAGCATAAGGTGTTATTTGGCTACTTAATATTTCTTCTAAATTATATTGATTACCTGCAATACTTGATAAATTAAATTCTATATCCGAATTATTCGGGTCATATTGAATAGCAACACAGAAAAAATCTGCCCATCCTTCTGAAAATGCTAGTGTCATCGCTTGACTTGGTGTTCTTGGAGTCGGAAGAGTTATTCCCTTGGCTGTAAGTAATAAATTTTCATAGGGAATATGACCAGTATTAGAAGAATCTACATCTGCAAAACAATCCCAATATTGTATGTGATGTCCATATTCATGTATTATTGCATCCCAAAACCATGCATAATCTGGTTCAACTCTAATATGGGAACCCACAATACCATTCCAATCATTAAACCATTCTGTTTTTGTGTCGGGATAAATAATAGTACTCAAAGAACATACAGGTTGTGTTATTGTATTTGAATTTGGTAACTTCTGCTCAGTTTGCAAATATGCCTCAACTATCGCATCATATACTGAAAATGCTTTATTATTACTTTGTGATTTATCAATATTTATATTAATTATCACGTTACCCATAGACCATGGTCCTGAATGTATATGATATTGCAAACTGTTACTTGTATTAACTACTTTTGATATAGTTTTGCCATTATAATCAGAAAAAGCAACTATATTTATTTGTAATACTTCACCAAATCCACTACAATTTATTTCATAATAACCATTAGCGTTTGTAATACAAGATCTACTAGTGCCATCTTGTCTTACTGCATATACATGTGCAAATCTTACTGGTCTTGTAACTGTGCTACCTAGATTTGGATCCATATCATATGTTATGTAACCACTAAGTATTAAATAATTACCAAAGATTTCACAAGTACAAATTAAAAACATTGAAATAAAAAATATTAACTTTTTATATGCTTTCGTATACTCTAATGATATCATTTTTTACCTCGATGCTGTAAAAATATTTGAACCTCTTTAATTGGTAAAATGGTATTTTTTAGCAATTCTTGGTTTTCTAAAGAAACATTATAAATATTTTCTTTTAATTGAATTGTTTTTACTGTTTTTTGAGAATTATTTATTTCACAAATTTCAACATTTTCTTCATTTTCTGATAATATTATTTTAATAGCAGGATAAATTGGATTTCCATTAATATCTATTTTATAAATGCATCTCTCTTCCATTTCATCTTTATTTAACCAAATTGAAACTCTTTCTACTAGAATTCCTTCCAAATTCCTTTTATTAATTAATCTTAATCTGTTTTTTTCTTTCAAGTGATTGTAATTTATCATTCTCTCTGCTAATTCTGGATCAAAAATCTCGAGTTCCAATATTAACTCTTGAACATTTTCATTCTCAAATCCTTTTTGCTTCGCTTCATATTTCAATTCCTCAAAATAGGTCATTTCATCAGCATAAGAATAAAATACTCCATATTCTCTTGCTAGAAAATAAATATATTCAGATTCATCAAAACAATTCCTGTACATTTTCGGATGGTTATAGAATAAATATACTTTTATTTCTGTTACTTTATTTAATTCCAAATTACTTACTGTATAGGTTATTTCCTCTCCGCTATAATTTTCTGTTATTGTATCTTTCTTAAATGCTACACCCTCTAACTCTCCATTCCTGTATATGCTTACGCTGTAATTATATGCACCAGCATCACATCCCAATGTCTTGATTTTTATTACTGCCTCATCTCGGTTATTAGTGCTTATTACTGTTATTTCTATTGGTACTGTTTCTTGTGCAATAGCCACCACACCATTGAACAAGAGAAATAGAAAAAAATACATTGTTAGTCTTTTTAATTTTTTCATTTTTTAACTTCCTCTTTTGTTATTAAATTATTTTATAATTTTACAAATTCAAACCCAAAAACCAATAGGAAAATTAGAAAACCGATAACCATATATAAAATATATAGTTGTAATTGTCCTGGATGTGCTTTTTGAAATATTCGTGATAATGTAAAAACAAATTTTGAGGTTACATCATACAAATCAAAATATTTTTTCTCTGCCCAAGTATATATAATCTTCAATGGTTTCATGTTCCTGACTTCGTTATAGAAAGCAGTTCCAAGCACTCTGAATTTATCTGCTGAACGCATTCCGCCTAAATAAACACTATCATCATAGTGAACTTTTTTAGTTAAGAAATAAATCATAAAACCTAAAGAGAATGCGATTAAAAATAAAACAACCAATAATTGCGGATCGTAAAAACCTATTGCATTTCCAATATCAACTCCCAAACTTGAAATTGTAGGAATGATAAAATATCTTAATGGTAATTCAATTGCAAAAACACCAAACAATATACAGAGCAATGATAAAATTCCTGTTGATATCCACTGATTTGCTGAAGTCTCTTTAATACTATTAAACTTTTCAGGTCTCTTACCGAGGAAGATAGCGTGAATAAATTTCATAAAACTTGCGAGTGTCAAAGCACTACCAAAAATTGCGAGTATTAAACATATCAGTAACCAAATCTGAAAACCCGGAGTAAGAGATTTCATTATATCAAGTAATCCCTGATAAATCATCCATTTAGAGAAGAAACCATTGAAAGGTGGAATACCCGAAATTGATAATGCACCAATGAGAGTCATTACAAAAGTGATTTTCATTTTACTTCCAAGACCACCGAGCTCATCTAACTCATCTGTGCCTGTTTGTTTTTCAACTGAACCCATTGATAAGAATAAACTTGATTTATAAATTGTATGATTTATAAGATGGAAAAGTCCACCAACAAATGCTAAGCCACTACCGGCACCAACCCCCATTATCATATATCCGACCTGACTAACCGCATGATAACCAAGTAATTTTTTCCCGTTGTGTTGTATCATTGCCATCATTACTGCAGTGATAACCGTTATTGTACCAAAAGTTATAATAATCATATTTGTTAAAAATCCAAAAACAAACAACGAATTAACAATTATAACTAATAAATAAATGCCAAGAATTTTATCAAGTGATGCTGGAAGGAGTGCAGCACTTTCAACTGGCGAATCTTTAGCGAAATCTGGCACCCAAGTATGAAGCGGAAATCCACCTGCTTTTGCAAATGCAGCAATGATTAAAAAGACAAATGCAACAAACGATAATTCACTTTGTAATGGAATGCTCATTCCGGATAAAAACCAATTAGCACCAGGCTGTATAAAAGCCATTATGATTAATCCCATAATCAAAAATGCATCACTTCCACCAATAATTATAAAAGTTTTCTTCGATGTTGCCGGAGTATCTTTCGTCTTACCTAAAATACCAAAAAGATAAACTGCCATTCCGGATAAACCCCAGAAAATAATAAAACTGATAATATCATTACTTAGGATTACTCCATTACAAAATGCAACTGTCATTGGATAGAGAATAAAATATTTTCTGTCAATTGATTTATCTATTCCTTTTAGCGAGAAAATCAGAATTATAAAACTTAATGCCTGTATAAATGTAAGTGCGAATAAACCCAATTGATTAATACTAAAAATATCTCGATTGAATAGATTAAAACTTTCGGGAGTTTTCGTATATAATAAATAAACCAAAACAGAGGAAAATGCTAATCCAAGAAATGTTAGTATTTTTCGAACAATTGATGGAAGAAAAACATTTAAAACAGCGACTCCAAAAGGAACAACAAATAGCAAAAACAATTCATTGATTTTAATATCCATTTATTTCCCTCCTTAAATCTGCTGTTTTTTGTCGGGATAAATCAAGTAAACTGTATTTAACCAGATCGTGATTTTTATCTATTAGTTTTATTGAACGTTCAGTGCAACAATAGCAAGGATCAACAGCCGCTGTTGTAATCAACACATCGGCAATTGGTATACCTTTACAGGAAGCTTCAAATGTCGGGATGTTATTATAACTTGGAGCACGAACCTTATGCCTTATAGGTCTATTCGTTCCATCAGTTTTTACAAAATGAAATACTTCACCACGAGGTGCTTCATATCTTCCAATTCCCTCTCCTGCTGAAATTTCTTTAACATTATTTAAAATAGGTCCTTTGACTTCTTTTAACTTGTTCAAACATTGTTTAATGATTTTTATTGACTCAAGAATCTCGAGAACACGAAGGACTAACTTATCATATACGTCACCATTCTGAAGAACAATAACATCAAAATCAACTAAACCATAAGCATCA
>JAFGPR010000185.1 GCA_016936095.1 Ignavibacteriales bacterium
CACCAATTAAAATAAAAGGTCTTCTTCGTCCCCCCCAGAACCATACATTATCACTTATCAAACCAATAATCACTTGTCCGAAAATTCCTGCAAGAGGACCAGCAGCCCAGACTATACCGACTTCTTCAATGCTTAAATGATATTGAGTATGCATAATCCAGCTCAGTGCAGCAATCTGAATCGAAAGAGCAAAACCCATCGCTGTAGCGGGCAAACTCAATATTATATAAAATAGATTAGATAGTTTTTTCTGAATACTTGACATAAAAACTCCAATATTGCTTACTATAGTATTATTATTTAAAATGTCGACTATAAAAATAATTAAAAAATATTTCGATTAAAAATAAAATTTTTTTAATAAAACGTATAATTTATTACTATTTTTTTTAATAATAATTTTTATTTCGAACTTTAATTGATTTTTATATTTTTAAGTGAAACCTAGAGCAAATATTAACGACTAAATATTAAGAAATTTTTATTAATACAATTAAAATAACATTATGAAAAATTATATTTATTTTATTTTTTTTGTTGCTGCAATTTTTTCTTATTCACAATCGTACATATTAAATAATGATTGTGTCGAAAAGTTTATTGAAGAAACTCAAGAATTACTTGATGATTATTGGGATGATAATGATATACCTGGATTAGCATTTGCAATTTTTAATAACGAAAAAATTATTTATCAGGAATGTCTGGGTAAATCTACTTACGAACAAAAAATAACAAACGAAACATTATTCAGTATTCAATCAATTTCAAAAAATGTTACTGCCTTAGCTGTGATGTTTGCAGTTCAAGAGGGATTGGTTGCCCTTGATGTACCTATTTCAAATTACTTACCCGATTTTAGAGTGAATAGTTGTTTTGAAGAAAATCCCGAACAGATAATTACACTGCGTATGCTTCTTTCTCACACAGCCGGATTCACTCACGAAGCCCCTGTCGGTAATAACTTTGATTGTCGTCCGTATTCTTTCGAGGAACACGTGAATAGCATTAAAGACACCTGGTTAAAATTTCCTGTAGGAGTATCCTATTCTTATTCTAATTTAGGAGTTGACTTCGCAGCAAAAATAATTGAAGTCAAAAGTGGAATGCCTTTCGAAGAATTTCTGAAAAATAAAATATTTATCCCACTCGGTATGAATAATTCAACAATCAACGATGATGATTTTTGTTTAAGCAACAATAAAACTGAAGGAACGATTTCAAGTGTTAACACTGCTCATTACAAAATACCTCTTATTGGTTCAGGAGCTGTATATACTAATTTATTGGAATTTGTTAATTATGTTCAGTTGCAAATGAATTACGGAAAACTTAAAGAACAACAAATTATCAGTCAAGAATATTTAAATGAAATTTATAAAATCCAAAGATTTAATTACGCGTTAGGAACATATATTGATAAAAGCGATACCAATTTATACATTAATCACAATGGTGGAGGATACGGTTTTGCTGCTACAATGCTATGGTTTCCTGAATATAATTTGGCAGCAGTTTTATTAATCAATAATCAAAGCAGCACCTTTGAAATTTGTGAAGAAATTATAAATAATTATATTGAAATTTGCAAACCGAAGAAAGATAAATCTATAGCCGAAGAATTTAAAAAACTTAATGATAATTATTTTAATAACAAAGAAATATTTGATGTATATAACGAGCAATTTTGTACTAACGACACAATCTTCAAATCTGAATGGGAAAAATATTTGGGAACCTATTCAATTGTTTTTACCGGATTTGAATTTGACTGGCAGGCAGAACTTGCATTCTCGATGGGTTACATTGCACAGGAAGTAAACATTTTACACGAAAATAATGTTATGAAAATATCAAGCAATTGGGGTGAGAGTATTTTACGAGAATATAAGCCAGGAATGTTTTTTACAACAGGGGGTGATGTAGTTAATTACAATTCGGAAATTCCAACATATAAAAATTTATTGATGGAGAAGAAATGAAAAACCCACGATTTTAATCATGGGTTATGAAATCTTTTATTGATTTTGTTGTGAGTTGGTTGGTATTGCGTCTGGCTTTTTCTCTCTCATAAGATAAATTACGATGGCTAATGCTAATCCACAAATTACAATTAACCACAACCCAAATCCGGTTGATACCATATCTTTTAATTGGTCACCAAAAAAGTTTTGATTGCTAATTTCTGATAATTTACTTCTCATATTTACAATATTGAGAATACCAACTACTGCTGCCACTAATCCAGCAACCATTGTTATTATTTTGTAGGTGCCATTTAAAGGTCTTTTTCTATCACCTATTAAACTCAGTGTGCCAGCAATTGCAAATAATCCAAGTGTAATCCAACCGTCACCACCATTTGTCCCATTTATTGATATTGAAGCATATAGCTTAACTGTTGCCCATGGTAAAAAGGTTGAAACTACACCTAATGCTGCAATTATGATAATAACCAATTTCTGTTTATTCATTTCTGACCTCAATTTTGAATTTCTAAAATTATCTTTTCAAAATTAAACAATTCTACAAAAAATAATTAAAAATTCTTCTCAAATTTTTCGCGCTCTTTTTTGCTTAAGCCTAATAACACTAACTCATATGAATGATCAATCCAGTTAAAGATTTCACGAATTGGTATATTGCTATTTAAATCAATTGTATTCCAATGATTTTTATTCATGTGGTAGCCAGGAGTAACTCCTTCGTATCTTTCGCGCAATTCAATTGCTTTTTCAGGGTCGCATTTTATGTTTATATAAAATGGCGGTTCAAGATCTGTTAATAAAAACATCTTTCCCATCACTCGAAAAACAAGTGTTCTCTCATCAAAAGGGAAGTCTTCAGTTACTCCTTTTTTCTTCAAGCAATATTCACGAATCTTTTCAAAAATCATTTTACAATAATTTTAATCTATAAAAGATAAAAAGCCAAAATATACTTCATTATATTAAGCATTAATGCATTAACAATTAACCATTATTTAACTCTAACCCATTTTATCATCTCCTTAAAACTTGCTTTTTTGCCTGTTTTTAAAATCCCTATTTTATAAATCTTACCAGCTAATGGGAAAATTAATAACAGAGTTGCAATATTAACTCCAATGGAAAGTAGTAATTGCCAAAGAGGAACATCGATAACAGCTATTCTTGCTGGCATTACAATAATTGAAGCAAAAGGTAAAAGTGATGAAATTTGTGCTACTGGATTCAGTGGGTCTTTCATTAACGCCATAGAAATGAAAAATGGAATAATTATTAAAATCATTACGGGCCACATCGCAGATTGAGCATCTTGAGGATTGTCGCAAGTTGCCCCTACAGCCGCAAATAATCCCATAAATATTAGAAGTCCAAACAAAAAATTCAGTAAGAAATACAAAATTTGAGATATACTAATGCTGACCATTATTTCAGGTGGTAGAGCAAATAATGTGGAGGAAGCTAATAACATAAGTGGTATTGTCCAGATAAACATTTGAACAAATCCTGTAAATGCATAACCGATAATTTTTGCAGTCATTAATTCAGTGCTGGTTGCTGATGATAAAATTACTTCAACAATTCTTGATGATTTTTCTTCAATAACAGATTGCATCAAAAAGGAACCCATCATTAGTAAACCAGCATATAACATAAGTGAAAAAATATATGATAAAATTGTATTTCCATAATTTGCTTCGGTTACGGTTTCATCTTTCGATATGAGAAAACCTTTTATCCCTACATAGCTTTGAACAAACATAACTTCTTCTTCAGTCAAATTTTTTTCATCCAAATATGTCCCAGTCAGGACTTTATTTATCATACTTCGGAGAATGCTTTCTTTTACTATTGTATTCGGAGTAATTGAATAATATTCAATTACTTTATTTTGCAAAGCTTCATTAGGGATAAATATAATGGCTGTTAATTTTTCATCTAAGATTTTTTGTTTTGTTTCTTTTATATGTTTATCAAAAGTTTCTCTGTTCATCACCTTAAATGAAAATGCAAGTGTTGTATCTTTGATGTAGTTGTCATTTACAAAAACATTTTCTAAATTGGATATTATTTCTTCTGAATCGGAAATTATCTCCATTTTGACCAGACCTTCTCGTTCATAACTCATTAACAATGTTGGCAGTGACATTATAATAATAAATAATATCGGGACTAAAATAATTGATATGATGAATCCTTTTGTCATCATCTTTGCTTTCACTTCTCGTTTAATCAGTGTCAGTATTCTTTTATTTAACATGTTTCACCTCCATAATATCGTTTTCACTTTTACCGGCTAATTCAACAAATATTTCGTGTAGAGAAATTTCATTAGCATTAAATTTTTTAATCGTAATATTTTTATCAACCAATAATTTCAATAACTCTTGTGTTTGTTTGGGTTCTTTTACTCTAATTCCTGCTGAGTTACCGAAGTCTTCAATCTTTTCAATTATTAGATTATTTTTTAAAAATGAAATATCACCTTCATAGTTAATGCTGACATTCTTCTGTGCAAATTTAAATTTAATATCGCTTAGTGGACCATTTAAAATTATTTTTCCATGATTTATCATTGCGAGATGGTCACATAACTTTTCTGCAAAGTCCATTAAGTGAGTTGAAAAAATTATTACCTTACCTTCTCTTTTTTTCTCAAGAATGATCTCTTTCAACATACCCGTGTTGATTGGGTCAAGTCCTGCAAATGGTTCATCGAGAATTAGAAAATCCGGATCGTGTAAAACAGTTATA
>JAFGPR010000186.1 GCA_016936095.1 Ignavibacteriales bacterium
TATTTCAAACTATGCTGAAGTAATATTGAATGTATGAAATTTAGTTCATTTCGAGATTTTGAAATTGAATTAGAAAGTACAGACTTAAATTTTTGAATATAATTCTTTTTATTGTAGATTATATTTTGCAAAATAGTCATTTATCTCTTGTCTAAGTTCAATTCCGACTCTTTCAAAAATATCAAGGAGTTGTTGGTAAGTTTCTTGTCTACCAAGAAAATCCCAAAATTCTTCCGCTACTTTTAATTCATTTTGTAAGTCAAGCATTCCTCTCATTGTTTAACGATTATATGGTTCTGGTTCGTATGGATTATAAGGAATTGCAATTAATGATTGAACATTTACAGTTGGATTTGTGGCAAGTGTTGTTGCTACCCACTCTAAAAGAGTTCTCTTAAATTCCTTAAAACCACCTGCATTTGGTTTTGCTGTTTTTATATCGATTAAATAAATAGTTCCATCTTCCTTAACAAGCTTGACATCAACTTTTGTTGGTTTTACAGAAATTAATTTGCCTGATTGACAAACTTGTCTGATAGCTATTATTTCTTCGGGTTTATTTGGTGAAATCTTTGCAGTTGCTAAACCGTCCATTATATTTTGAATAACTTTATAAGCGTCTGAGGAAATGTGTGTTCCAGCGACTTGTTGTGATAAAGCTAATTGATAGTTTTCCGTTGCAATAGCTTTTGCTACTGGTTCAAAAATACTTGTTCCAAAATTTGTATTAAGTGAATGTATAAAAGAAAATAAAGCCATTCTATCTTTACCTAATAAACGAGTATGAAATGGCATTGAAGCTGGTTCGGGATTGTATGTCTGAAATTTATTGCGTAAACTGTTTTTCAAAACGGTTTCTACCTCAATAATTTTTTGTTGATTAAGTGCCATTATTTTTCCTTTAAATGAAAAATTATTTCGGAATACGCACCTTTATTTTTTTCGGTACGATTTATGACGGGTCGCTTAAATTGATTCACGAGTCTCATCCCAGCATTTTCCGCAATGATAGGATAAATGTTGTATTTGTCATTTGCTACTAAAAAAACATTATAATTCCTAACAAGATATTTTTTACAATTAATTAGGACATCGCTAATGTCTTGTGTGTAACTTTGTTTTGCTTCTTTGCTTAGTCCTTTGAAAAGCGGTCCGATTTCTAATTCATCTTTTCTTTCAAATCCGAATAAGTCATACGCATAGGCATGTTGTTCATGATAGTCAATTAAACCTACATATGGAGGAAAAGAAAAAATGCCACTTATTTTCTTTTTCTCTAATAAGTCAGAGAATTTGGAATTTTTCTTTCTTAATTCAGTAGAAATATCAATATTTCGACTATCACCTGTTAAACAAAACTGAAATGTTTGTGTCCTCAATTTGTCAAATTGAGTAATGCGTTTTAATGTGTCTTGTGTATATGTTTTCCACCATTTGAGGATTGAAAAAATAGGTTTACAAATCTTTCCATGTTTGGAGCAATAATAAGTAGATGTAATTGGTTCTAAAAGTGTAGCAAGGTCAGCATGCGTAGTTGCCCTACAGCTGCGAATAGTTCTACTAAGAATTACGCTCATTATTTTTTTTGTATCAATGTTTTTTATTTTTTTTATTTTATTGAAGACAAATTCAATCTCTTCTCTTATATTTTTAGAATACCATTTATCAAGGAAACTGTTTGTTTTATCTTGGCGAATTTTGATATTGTATTGATTCACAAGTTTATTATAAATGGGTAAAAATTCTTTTTCTTTTTCTGTTCCATAATTTACCTCGTCAATTTTTCCTTGTCTCAAATTATACTTGTATTCTGGAACCGGAAAGTATTCATTGTTAAATCTATTAAGTTCTTTTAACAGTCTTTCTTCAAACTCCAAAGTGTGGGATTTGTACAAAAACTCTTTAAGTGATTTTGTGATGTTATTAATTTCTGTGAACAAATCCGCAAGATTGTATCTAGTTACCTTACAATTACTGATTAAAACATTGAAAGCAGAAATATCTATTCCAACACAATGCATTCCGAGTTCATTTGCTTGAACCATCGTAGTGCCGCTGCCTGAGAAAGGATCCAAGATAATGTCATCTTTCTTAAAATAGGTTTCTTTTTTGAAATCATCTGTGTGTTCATCGAGAAAATATTCAACAAGTTGTGGAATAAATTTACCTTTATAGGGGTGAAGTCTATGAACATGTTTTGTCGTTTCGGCTTCCTTATATTGTTCAAATGATAGAGCCCAATTTAAATCTCCGCCAAGTTTATCTTTCCAAGAAATTTCTCTCTGCCCATTATAAGATTTGTAGTAATGAAGCAAATCGTTTTTGGAAATTTGGGTTAAACCGTTATCACAAATTTTTTTTATGCGCCCGTATTGAATAAGATAGGAAATATTTGAGATGGTAACGGTTTTACCAGTATAATTGGTTGCCCATTTACTTGCTTCTTTGATTGACAATATCTCATCGGACGATATCATTTTTTTCTCTATTAAAATAGATAGTATTTCTAATTAAATTTCAATAATTACAATTCAATAATAAGAATATTAAAAATAAATACTTTATTTATAAAAATAGTTAATATTGAAAAAGTAATCAACTTTGGATAAGTTCAGTAATTAAAGTTTTCTGTACACTATTTATTTTGAGTAATATGTGTCTATAAAATATTAACTTATTATAACCAGCATTTTATATAATGTTTAATTGTCATTTAATCAATACAAGTTTTCTTGTTTCGGTAAAATTACCAGCATTTATCTGATATAAATAAATCCCACTAGGTAAATTGGTAGCGTTCCATTGTTCTGAGTATGTCCCCGCTGAAAATTTATCAGATAAAAGTGTTTCGACTTCCCTTCCAAGAATATCGAATATTTTTAAGGATACAAATATATCTTCCGATAGACTGAAAGAAATTGTAGTCGTTGGATTGAATGGGTTCGGATAATTTTGATATAGTGTGAATCCTTCTGGTACAGTTTTGGTTATTTCCTCTACGTTTGTTATCTCAGAAAGATCGCGTTTGTATACACTTCCAAAATCTTGTTTTAATGCAAAAATATATGGTGTCTTAACTGCCAAACCAGTAAACGTCCAATTGGAGTCTATTCCTTCGTTAAAAGAATTCCAACTTGCACCGCTGTCCGATGAAATATAAATTCCATCTAAAGCTATTGAACCGATGAGGAAATTATTGTAACCTGTAATATCCATAAATTGCTTAACATCAATTGGTGTCCCAACTGAATCAAATACGACACCATATTCCAACTCCCAGCTAATCCCCATATTTGAACTTGAATATAATCCAAAATCACAGGCATAAACTTTAAAACCATCATAATAAAAATTTCTTAGATCCCCGCTTGGGTAAGGTAATGTGCTATAATTCCATGTGTTGCCATTATCAGTTGAAAAATATACCCTTGGAGATGCACCTGCAAATATGACACTATCGACAGCCAAAATTGATTTTACTGCTTCACCGTCTACTCCGACTGCTTGCCAAGTTTTCCCTGTATCGGCTGAACGAAATACACCGCCGCCCCAAGTTCCGGTAAAAAGATAATCGTTGTTTTTTGTAAGACATCGGACACCTGTATTTGTAAGTCCATTATTAGATCTTAACCAAGAATTTCCGTTATCCGATGAAATATAAATACCAGGCGTATCGCTTTCACATGCTTCTATAATGTACTGACCTGAAGTGATAA
>JAFGPR010000187.1 GCA_016936095.1 Ignavibacteriales bacterium
ACAGGAATATTTGCTTGGATATCTGCCAATGCAGCTGAAGAAGACACAAAAGCCGGAAAGAAAAAAATTACTCCATACTGGCGTACACTTAAATCAGGTGGAATATTGAATGGAAAATATCCCGGTGGAGTTAAAAGACAAATGAAATTACTTAAAGATGAAGGACATAAAATTATTGCTAAAGGAAAAAATTTTATTGTGGATAATTACGAAACAGCAATATTGAAAATTTAAAGTAAAAAATTACTGGCATAATAAATCGCTATTGAAACCCGCGATGTAAATCGTGGGTTTTGATAGTAAAAAAGTACAAGAAATAAAGTTAAGGAAAATACAATGTGTAATAAAGCAAAACAATTCAAAGAAGAAAGAGAAAGATTAAATGACATAGTTTTGAAATATGGTAAACTTACCACAAAAAGATTTTTTAACTTAGACACACAAGCATATCAAGCAGGTAAGTTGCCACAAAAAACAAAAGAATTATTAGGACTAGTTGCCTCTGTCGTATTACGATGTGAAGACTGCATTAGTTATCATATTATTCAGTGCTTTGAGCATGGGGTAGATGATGACGAATTGGAGGAAACATTATCAATTGCATTGGTAGTAGGTGGTTCAATTACAATTCCACACATTCGCAAAGCTTATGAATTGTGGGATGAACTAAAATCAGCATAAATATTTCACCGCAGAGGCGCCAAGACGTAAAGAAAGCAATTTTTAATTTATATAAAGGTAAAACAATGGAAACAGCATATTATCAATCAGAAATTGGATTGATCAGAATTACATCTGAAAATGAATATATCACTTCATTGGATTTTGTTGAAAATAAGACTGCATATAGTCCTACCATTCCAGATTCATTAAAGGAATGTATAACTCAACTTGATGAATATTTCAAAGGTAAACGGAAAGAGTTCACATTGAAATTAAAAGTAGAAGGAACTGAATTTCAAAAATCAGTATGGAATGAACTGCAAAAAATTCCTTATGGAAAAACTGTTTCGTATCAAGATGTCGCAACAGCAATCGGTAAGAAGAGAGCCGTTAGAGCCGTCGGTTCTGCCAATGGGAAAAACAAAATTGCGATAATTATTCCTTGTCATAGAGTAATTAGCAGTGATGGAAATTTAAGTGGTTATGCTTCAGGAGTATGGCGAAAGGAATGGTTGATAAAGCACGAAAAAAACTTTAATAATAATAGATAAAATGTTAAATTTAAGATATTAAAAATCTTTCTTAACCTCAGAGGCAAAGAAAAGTAAAGATATAATTCTACTATGTGGTATCAAAAAGAAATATCGTTAAAAGCAAGAGCAAGAGGTTTTCATCTTATTACAAATGAAATTCTTGAACATATCAATGAAATAAAGAATATTTCTGTCGGTATTGTGCATATTTTTATTAAACATACATCTGCTTCGCTTACATTAAATGAAAATGCTTCGCCCGAAGTTCGGGTAGATTTGGAATCGCATTTCAATAAAATAGTACCCGAAAATGCTTTGCATTATATTCATACACTTGAAGGAAAGGATGATATGCCGGCACACATTAAATCTACAATGATTGGTTCCTACCTTACAATTCCAATAAAGGGTGGAGGACTAAATCTTGGCACATGGCAGGGCATTTATCTTTGCGAACATAGGAATTACGGTGGTTCGAGAAAAATAGTAATCACAATATTTGGTGAATAAAAATGGAAAATAATTTTAAAAATCAAAAATCAATTTACTTCAGCTTACTAATTGCAATCGGATGCTTTTGGGGATTTACAGAATTTCTAATAGGCACTGCACTTAAGGAGCAAATACCAAATAATGCAATCGGTTCAATTTTAATAGGTTTGAGTTTTTTCTTCCTTGCTGTTTCAATATTGTTAAGGAAAAAATTAATTGATGTTATAATCCCTTTAGGCATCTGTATCATACTTAAACTTGTAGGAACAATCTTAATAGGAAAATCAATATTTAATTCATCAATAGTAAATCCGATTGTAGCCCTAATATTAGAAGCAGGAATATTTGTATTATTATATCTTATTTTCTTTAATAAAGGAAATATTTCGTTATCAAAAAAAATGTTAATTGGTGCTGCAGCGGGATTATTAGTTTCATTTTTATTCCCATTGCTTCAACATGCTACACAATTACCAATTTGTATTAAAGCCGGAACTACCACTCCCCTATCAATTTATTATGCACCTATTTCTATTGTGATTGGTGCTATAGCCCTACCTGCTGGTATTTATCTTAATAAATCACTTAAAAATTTTGTTCATAGCAGACAACTCATTCCAATTAGCTTAGGGTTAAATTTATTCTCAATCGTGTTAGTAATATTATCGTTCTTAATAACGAATTAGGTAAACATCAAATTATTTAATTGTTTGAGAAAGGACAAGCAAACAGTTAATTGCAAAATCAAGTAAAAATGATTACCTTTAGATAGATAATTTAATTTACTCATTGATATTTGAGTAAGAACATCTAATTGATGTGTTTCTCAAACTAATAATTTAAGGAGGAAAATATGGAAAATTTAGAACAACAATTATTGCAACAATTATCTAGTGAAGGAGTAGACAAAATCAGTCAAAAAATTGGTGTAGATAAAAATACTACGTCAACTGTGTTATCGGCTGCCATACCACTACTCGTTTCAGCTTTAGCTAACAATTCTTCGAAGACTGAGGGGGCAGAATCCCTTCACAAAGCATTGGATAGAGACCACGATGGTTCAATTCTAAACAATATGGAAGGTTTCTTTAGTAATCCCGAAACTGCAAATGGAGCCGGCATCTTAAAGCATGTTCTCGGTAATAAGCAAACCGTAGTTACTGAAAGTCTTTCAAAGGGTTCGGGTGTGAAGAGTAACGCTATAGCTCAAATACTACAAATAGCTGCACCGCTTGTGTTGGGAATGATTGGCAAAAAGCAGAAGCAGGAAGGTCTTGACACTAATAACCTTTCTTCTTTTCTCGGTGGTCAAAAAGAGGAGACAAAAAAATCAAATCCAGGTATAATGGGTATAGTAGACGGTTTATTGGATCAAAACCGTGATGGCTCATCTTTGGATGATATTATTGGTATGGTTGGCAAGCTCTTTCAGAAATAATAACCGTTCATCGTAAAAAATTTATGGTGGTGTCGGTTATAATTTTGTTGGGATATAATCTCTTTGTAAAACTTAACAAGTTTACTAAATCGACAGCACCATATTTAATTCATTGTATTCTTTTCAATATTGCATTCTCTTAAATAAAATAAAAAACATTTGATTTGGAAATTATGTGAGGTTGGTTAATTTTAAATAAGAAATTCTATATTTATTTATAAAAAACTATTTTTTAATCAATTAACTGATCGTATGAGTGATATTCAAAAATTAGGCTTCAATAAATCATTTCAAGATAAAATTGACGCAACGAAATTAGATACTTATCAAATAGCAAGAGTGATATCTGTTCATAAAAACAGTTTTGTTATTTCTGATGGTAAGAATGATATTTATGCTGAATTAACAGGCAAATTTTTATTCAATTCAGATTCTTCCTTGGACTTTCCTACTGTTGGTGACTGGGTATATGTACAATTATTTGATGATAATTCTTTTGCTATCATCCACGAAATATTTCCGAGAAAATCTTTATTAAAAAGAAAAACTCCCGGCAAAAAAGTCGAGTACCAATTAATTGCTGCGAATATTGATACGGCAATTATTATGCAGTCATTAGATTCTAATTTCAATATACGAAGACTTGAAAGATATTTGGTAATGATAAATGAGAGTGATATTACACCAGTTATATTTTTAAGTAAAAGTGACCTAGCGAGC
>JAFGPR010000188.1 GCA_016936095.1 Ignavibacteriales bacterium
GGACAAAAAATGAGTGTCTCAAGAGGAACTATCTGGCGTCTAGTTCAAAGTGCAAGGAAAAAAACTGCACAAGCACTTAGCGAAGGAAGACCCATTTACATAGTTGCCTCGCATCCAAATAAAGATGCACAAAATAATGAGACAGAATAAGTTTTTAATTAAAAATTAATTAACAGGTAAAGTATTTTGTCAGATAGAACAGATCTGGCTGAATGTTTACTCTATTGTTTGTTGTTTATATTGAGGTCTTCAACCATTTGACGATTCATTCCAATAATAGATTTGACTATACTTATCATTAAATGAAAAAGCCGGATCATCAAAAATTATATCTAAACGGTAATCATACTTTGAAAGAAGTGGCTGTGATAAATTCCAAATGTTCTGAGCTCTTTCTCCACCTTGCCAATACCAAATTCGATCACTGGCATGTCTCATTCCCCATCCATAATTCATAGGTAAAACCAAAGCCGCTTCAGCCTTCAATGAACCATGCGGAATATTTTCATTTAAAACTACATTATACCAAAATCTTTCAAGAGCTTCGAAATGTTCATCAAGTAAAACGCAATAAGAATTATTTTCTTCACAAGGATAGTTGAATATAACAATGTATTTTGCACCTGTTTCATAAGCCGCAATCATCTGTTGATATATTACTTCACCGCTATCTAAGTAGGGGGATTTATCATACTTCCAAGTTATTATTGCACCCCAACTTTTATTTTGCATTTGAGCTGCCCCTCTTATTAAACCAACACTTTTTGATAATGATTCATTCCAACCGAGTTGAGCAAGCATTACATCATAGCCGCCTAAATAATCAAACCAGTAGAGACCATAATCAGAAGTGAAAGTTGTGATTGAACGCTTCTTTAGTTCTTGGATGCCTGTATCATTATTTATTCTATTTACATACATTGTTGCGGCTAAATCATAATCTTTGGCGAGAGAACCATTCATGAACGCTTCTATAGCAGAAGCATGCGATTGATATAGTGGAGAATTCTGTAGTTTTAAATATTCAAAATAACGTGACCAGTTATAATCTAGCTGAATTCCGCCTGGTTCATCATAGTAGTATACACCCAAAAATTGATCCCCCCATCTCTGTTTAGCATAATCTAACCAAGGTACTTGCCAAGGGCAATCAATATCGAACCAACCAAAATACACGATTATTCTTAATCCTGCCGATGTAGCATAATTGCAAATTTCGTTTATTATACTCTCGTTTTTACTAATAGGTCCAGATTGAAGCACAAAAACGTTAGTGTAGTTTTTTACTCTATCGATTAATAATTTTGCATCTTCAGCAGTGTTTCCACAATAAGTTACTCCCACGTAGAATTGTGTATTCTTTTTATCACGAAATAAATTGATATGAGTTAAGCATGCTAAACTTAAAATCATAACTATTAAGGCTAAAGAAAGAACTACGCATTCTCCTCTATTCTGTATTTTTTTTATTTTATTTAATTTCATTTTGTTAGAAACTATCAATTGTTCACTTTATTTATATAATAAACAGGATTAAAATTTTATGTTTATAAAATAAACTATGTATTTGTAAGAAAAAATGTGCTCAAAATTTATGTTCGCTATTTCAGTCCAGTGTCAGTTTTCGCATGTAGAATTTTTTTCCTTCATATTTCAACTCGCTAATCTCGCCTGAACCTAAAAGGTATTCAATAATCTTCCAGTCGGTTTTTGCTTTCTTTAAAAATTCTTTAACTGCCTCGGTACACATAGGATGAACAGCCATAATGCTCAACAAATCTTCTTTAACATTACCCGTAAAAGCGAATTTATTACCCTCATAACCAATTAGGTACTCGACACGATCAGAACCGAGTTTTTCAGAAAAGATCTGAAATGCATCAATTAATTTTGCTTCTTCGGCACATTTAACCCACTTTTCTACCGGAGGCCTGGTTGGAATTGCAATATACGCATTGCTCAATTTTTTTAAATCCGCTAAAAATGTAGCTGTTTTTTCAAATTCATTTGAATAGTCTATACCATGCAAAAGCATGGTTTCAGTCACAAGTTTACCCTTAAATAATTCGGCAAAATCTTTGATACCTGCCATAATCATGCTTAATTTTAGGTCTCTATGGGGCCTATCTATAAATTTCCATATACTTTCACTGGTCGCATCTACTTTTAAAGAAACAAAATCTGCGTTTAATAGTTCTTTTCTTACTTCGTTCGACCAAAGCATTGATGCGTTAGTTATAACTGCAACAGGAATACCAAATTGCTTTAAAAGTGATATTTCCACACCTATGTTTATATCCAAAGTTGGTTCCCCATCAGATACAAATGTGAGATAGTCAATTTGTTCGTGTTGCATCTTGGCTTTGTCAATTCTTTTTTTGACCTGTAGTAAAATTTCAGAGGGTTCATAGAAAATTTTGCGGTTAATTGTATTATGTTTTGTTTTACCGATTTGACAGTAAATACATGAATATGTACATGCTTTAGGTGGGATATTATTTATTCCTAGACTTTTTCCAAGACGCCTAGAGGGAACTGGACCGAAAGCAAGGGATGGCGAATCTGACAATACTTTCATCTCA
>JAFGPR010000189.1 GCA_016936095.1 Ignavibacteriales bacterium
AATTACGACAAAATAAAAAAGATAACAGACCCAAAAAATTTATTTAGAAATTTATATGAAAAGACCTGCAAAGCAAGTATGGGAAAATAAATAATATCTAGACGATAAAATCAGGCAAGGATTAATCCTTCTGGAGAGTGCTTTACATTTTTAGAGAAAAATATTACCTCTTGCCCTTTTCCTGAATTTGCAACACTATAATTTAACAAATGAATGTAATTATCAAACCCCTTATACAAATTATTTATTGGTCCGACATTATCATAGGTTAAAACCCATTTCGATTTTGTTATTTTTTTAATCTCTCTCGCTAGTTCTTCATGGTCTTTGTAATCATAATAATTCATATACAAATCTTTTCCTTTGTTATAATAAGGAGGATCGAGATAAACCAAACTTTTTTTAGGCAATTTATTTTTTATCTTATTTATTAATTGAATAGCGTCTAAATTTTCTAGCCTAATCTTATCTTTATATCTTGAAATTAATTTTATTTTGGAGATTAAATCTTCTTTATTATATCGTGCATTCATTTTCCATTCTCCATCTTGGTTTAAACCTCCGATAACTCCTGCATTTAAGATTCCTGAGCGATTTGTCCTGTTTAGAAAAAAGGTTGAAAATCCAAGTTCTAATAAATCATTTTTATTTTTCATATTATATTTTTCTTTATTTCTTTGTATCTCTTTTTGTTTTCTCCAGTTAAGTATTGTTAAAGGAGTTTCTTTTATTAACTTACAAAATTTTCTTGAATGATTTAGTATAGAATACCAAAAGGCATAAATCGATTTATCTTTGTCATTAATTATAACTTTTGAAACATATCCCTCAATTAAAAGTGAAAGGGCAATTGAAGAACCTCCAGCATAAATTTCAACATAAGTTCCACCTTTCAAATCATTTTCTAAAATAAGATTTTTGAAATATTTACTCAGTTTGGCTTTTCCTCCCGGATATCTTAATGGTGAATAAAATGTCATTTTATATTTTCCCAAACCTTACAAATAAATTGTTCTACATTATCCCACATACTCAATAGGTTGCTTGATGTTGGGGAAAATTTATTGTCGTGTAGATAAGCATTTAATATTTCTGGGCTTAATGGGCCATTTTTTTCCTTCACGGCACATTGAATACCCTGAGTCAACTTTTTTGGTACGCTAAACTTCTTTTCAAGATGATCTGCAACCGCTAGGACTTTTTGTTTTAAATCACTCTTAAGATTAAATAAAGAAAGATGTTTTTCTAAATAACAATTCATACTTAATTCTATAAACACCCTAAATGCAATAGAAATTAAATAAGGAACGTTTTCTAATTCTGCTTTTTTTAATTCTTCATATATTTTCTTAACCTTGAAATTATTTATTGATAATCTAAATTCGGTAGGAATTAAATATTTTCTATCTCTCTTTTCGCGAATATTATTTTTTACTAGATTTGGAACTGGAGAAGAGGGAGATTCATTTTGAGAAGGAATTATAAATTTATCTCCTTCAAGAGTTTGTTGGGTTGGAAGTTTTTTTATTTCTTCATTAATCTTTTCAATTCTATTTTTATCAATGCTACCAATATATTCGCCAATTTCTTGTTGGCTTAGTCTGGAAAATATTTTTTCATTATACTTTTTATTTTGAGAAATATCCAACGCAATAATTTTTAATTTATCTAAAAAGGTTGGATCTTTTACAGAAAGGTTACCTTTTTTATCAAGATTAAAACCGAATTTATCTGCGGCTGCCTTTCCAGTCAAAACTCTATACAAGGTGGTTATGTAACCTGCTCCCAAAACTTTTTCTATTAATTCTTTTGGAAAATTATTTAGCTCACGAATGTTTTTTGAAATCTCTGATTTTATATGGTCTTGTTGTTTTGCTCGTCCAAATCTTTTTCTATGGTTTGCAATTTCAGTAGACCCCCAAGAAACTTCATTATTAGAATGTTCATGTTTAATTGTCAAATATCTGTTTGCTTCCTCTCTGGTTGCTGTGATACATTCTATCTCATAATCTTTATTCATTTCAATTTTTTTAGATAATATTTCAAAATAATATTTTTTCTTTTCATTTGTTATCAAGGTAGGATCAGACAATATTTTATACACACATATACGTCTGTTTCCTTCCATAACAATCCACTCATTCAATTCGTTTTGCCAAACAATAATCCTTTCGGAAGGAATTAAATCAAAATTTTCAACAATTTCTTTAGCAAAATTTTCAATTTTATATTTTGGGACAGATAAAAAATGATCTACCAAATTTTTTTCGTTTTGATCAAAGTATTCTTCTGGAAAACGAGAATTTTCATCCCACAATCTTAAATCTTTAATCTTTATTTTTTCGACTTGCATTAAATTATAAATTAAAAGTTATTTAAAATTCTTTCTTAAATTACACTTATAAAAATATTATTGCACTAGAAAAACAAAATAAAATAAGCACTGGAAAAATCGTTACGAATTTTAAAAAACATAATTAAAGCTTTTAGTAGTTCTATGCTGAAATTCTCGGCGAAGCTTGAATCTTACACACGAACTCTATCGACGTCATCTTCTTTGACGGCTTTAGTTGAGTCGTTTTGCGGATGGTTTCGAGCTTAGATGCATTCAGCTCTTATCCATACAACGCGTAGCTATGCAGCCTGCCATATGACAACTGCTCACCAGAGGCGTCCAAATCCCGTTCCTCTCGTACTAGAGATTCGTTCCACTCACTCAACAACACACCTAGTAGATATCATACAAACTGTCTCGCGACGTTCTTAACCCAGCTAACGATACCTTTTAATGCGTGAACTCCGACACCCTTAGCCGCTTCTGCACGGCTAGGATAGGTAGAGCCGACAGCGATGTACCAAACCGCGCCGTCAATATGGACTATCGGGCGCGACAAGCCTGTTATCCTTGGGGTAACTTTTCTATCAGACACGACTCCTATTAAAAAAGTACGTGGGTTCTCTAGGCCCGAGTTTCCTCCTTGTATTCCTTGCTTTTCAGAATACAATCAGATGAGCTTTTGCCCTCGCACTCAACTCCAGATTTCCAAGCTGGATGAGCTCATCGTTGGGTCCTATCGATACATTTTCGACAGGGCACCGCCCCAGTCAAACTGCCCGCCAGTTGCTGTCCCCATAAAGGGTAAGCAAGTCTAAAAAAAGTGAGTAGTATTACAAGTTCGCTCCGCAGTCACCAAAATGGCTGCCTCGACGCTCCTACTTATGCTATGCATTTTCGTTAGAATCACAACAACAAGTTGCAGTAAAGTTCCACAAGGTCATCGCTTCCCACTAGGTGTCCGTGGCATTTTCACCACAAAGTATTTTCAGAAGGTTCCAATTAGGGACAGTGACAACCTCGTTAAACCATTCATGCACGTCACCATTCAGATGACAAGGCATTACGCTACCTTAAGAGGGTCATAGTTACCCCCGCCGTTTCACGGGTCTTAGCTCCCTTGAACAGGAGTTTGAAACACCGCGACTGGGCAGGTCTCACCAATTATACAAGTCTTTTCAGATTAGCAATTGGTTACGTTTTTGGTAAACAGTCGGGCCGTCTTTGTTACTGAGATCTAACTCTGCTCTTACATTTCTGAAAAAACAAAGATAGACATCCCTTAAGCCGAAGCTACAGGACTAATATGCCGAATTCCCTTAATTGGTTTAGCCTTTCATGTCTTAGCCTTCTCAGCTAGAGCACCAGTGTCGGTTATGGGTACAGTTGTTGTATTAAGAATATAATTTTTTCACTGGCTCCTGGACTCGACAATTTCTTTAACAAATTCATTTACATCTCTGCATTACACTAAATAAATTTCTCTGTTAAAACATTCTTTCGAATGCTTATCTATCCGGAAGCGATTATATTATGTAAAATACAATCAGTGCAGGAATATTAACCTGCCGTCCATCAGCATACTCGATTAAGATATGCCTAAGGTACTGACTAACCCTTGGCTAACTTATATTGCCAAGGAAACCTTGCTCTTTCGACATTTTCCATTCTCAGGAAAATCACATC
>JAFGPR010000190.1 GCA_016936095.1 Ignavibacteriales bacterium
AATTAGCAAAAATATGAATTTAATTCTGGTTTTGAAACATATTAAAAACAAAAAATATTTGAGTAAATGTAAATTGACATACAAATAAAATAGTATTGAATTTTATTAACTAATTGTTCAAATTTGCATTAAAAAAAACATTATATGAAAAAGATAAATTTACTTTTTGTTTTTTTGTTTTCAATACTTTTTTCATCGTGTGACCTTATTGTTCCGGAAGATTTTGAAAAGATATCTTACCAGCAAATTGAAATGAAATGTATGGATTTGGTTTCAATAGGTGATAAATTACAGACGATAATTTTTTCTCAATCTGATTACTATAATTTAATTTATCAAAGATTTACCAAGCCATTACAAGATTATTGGACAAGGGCACTACAATGTACTATTGAAAATATTAGAAATATGTATCCCAACTTAACAGAACAGGAGATTCTTAATAAAGCGATTGATATAATTTACAGTTACGCCCCTTTTTATGGAACTAAAGATTGCGAGCATCCAACAATTGATTTTAACAGATACACGCTTCTTGGACAATCGGCACATTCGGGGGGATGTAAAAGACCAGATTATAAAATTGAATTTAGAAAGAGCAACTTTAAAAACGAATATATTTTCAAAATAACAATTACAAGATATGGTAGTTGCGAAATGGGAGTTTTGAAAAAAATTTGGATATTAGTTCCGAAAATCCCAAAGGGTTCAATCGTTAGATTTGAAACAGAGGAATTTGTTGGAAAATATGATTATGAATAAACTTTATTTGTAGCTTTTGTTAATTTTAAAAGAAAATTCTGAGGATACTTATTCGTTAACATAGAAATAATTCTCATTTATTTATCTTTATTGCTCTAATTTCAAGCTTCTTTTTTTAGTTAGATGAAAAAAATTTTTTATTGGTTTTTCATTTTTAAATACGTAAGTATTTCAATATATGCTTGAAAAAATTTAATTAATTTTAGTAATTTTGTACCACACAAAAAATAAAAGGAGGTAAATATGACTTTTAATATTCAACATCAAGAAAAGTATTCGCGAGGCGAATTACTTTTACGAACTTTTTTCGGATGGCTTTATATCGGAATACCACATGGGTTTTTACTTGGGTTTGTTGGAATCTGGTCGGCAATATTGACATTTATTGCTTTTTGGAGTATACTTTTTACTGGACGTTATCCACAGAGTTTTTATGAATTTCAGGTAAAATATTTAAGATGGTACACCAGAGTATATGCGACAATGATGAATTTTATTGATGGCTATCCTGCATTCGGAACATCTGTTCCAAATGATGAAAAAGTGCAGGTTGAAATTCAATATCCAGAAAAATTGGGGCGTGGGTTAGTACTTTTGAAGATATTTTTTGGTTGGTTATATTGTGCTTTCCCACATGTCATAATTTGGTATTTTAGAATGCTCGCTTCGTTTTTCCTTATGTTTATTGCTTGGTGGATTGTATTATTTACTGGTAACTATCCAGCCAATTCGCACAAGTTTAATGTTGGTACGATGAGATGGATGTTTAGAGTTTATTTATATTTGTATTTAATGACTGATGAATATCCACCGTTTTCGGGAAAGACTGATGATGAATTAAACGCACCTGTAAGCTAAATAATTATTTCAACAAGGGGCTGTAACCCCTTGTTGAATTTATAATGAAAAATATGAGGAATTAATGGAACAACAAAATTACCATCCAATACCTCAACCGGACGAAATACCAATACGCGAAAGAGAAGATGCAATGGGAGCCTATTTTATGATGTTTGCATCTCTGGCCGGAGGAATTCCATTTCCTTTAATTAACTTAATTGCATCTTTTATTTACTATTTTTTAAACAAATCAAAAAGTAGATTTGTTCACTTTCATTCACATCAATCTTTAACATCTCAAATTCCAGTTTCTGTATTAAACGCAATAGCTATAGTATGGGGAATTTTATTAATTGTTAACAATTTTCATATTACCAGAGATTTCATAACATATTTAATTGCGATTGGCATTGTAAATCTTGTTTATTTTATTTTTAGTATCATTGCTGCCGTAAAAGCCCGCAAAGGTAAATTCTATTATTTTATTTTCTTTGGAAAATGGGCTTATCATGTAGCCTACAAAATCAAAGATCAAAAATTAAGCTCGGAAAATATAAATAAACCTCCCAAAGGTTTTTAGTGAAAAAGTTTCTTTTAGTTGAATTAGTTGTTTTAATATCCGCGTTTTTCATTTTGTGGGCATCACTCATTATATTAAAAATAGTACCTGATGATATTGAAATTAATATTATTTCGGTCGAGCAAGAAAAAAATATTGGTCGTTTGGTCTTTGATTCTTTTTATGATGAATCCGATATTATTTCAAATCCAACTTTAGATTCTGCAATATCAAAAATTTCACAACGATTAATTTTTGGTGTAGGTAAATCTGATTACATTTATCAAATATTTGTAGTTCGAGATAAAGAAATTAATGCATTTGCATTACCTGGAGGATATATAATTATTTTTTCTGGTTTAATTGAGTTTACAGAAAATCCAACAGAATTAGCTTCTATAATTGCACATGAGATTGGACATATCGAACTTAGTCATGTACGGGAGAGATTAATAAAGGAAATCGGTTTAACAACATCATTTTTGATTTTAGTAAACGATCCAAACATCATTTCGGAAGTAGGAAGAATTATCATATCAACTATTTTTGATAGACAACAAGAATCTGAAGCTGATGAATATTCAATGAAATTGATTACAAAGTGTAATTTAGATCCACATTCAATAGGTGTTTTTTTTAAAAGACTTATGGAAGGGGAAAAAGATTATTCGTTTCTGTCAGAATTTTTAAATACACATCCGAGTATAGAAAAAAGAATAAAAAAGTCTTTAGAGTATAAAACACCTGATGGTTTTCAAGAAGATAGTTTACAAATAGATTGGGATAAGGTAAAATTATCATTTAAATAAAATTTTATGAAAAAAAGTATAATTATTATTTTCGTATTGTCAACAATTTCCAACATCGCTCAATTCAACTTAATAGGCATTGGGGGGAATATAGGTATCTCCCAAATGGTTGGTAATTTTCCATCGCAGACCGGATTATCAGGGACGCTTCTGATTGATGTTGAGCCAGATTTCCTGGGTGAATTTTATTTTCGTTTTAATTTTACCTATATAAAAAAACTCGAATATTTTTTACCAGATGAGGATGAAAACAAATATTACCCCTTTGAGAAAACCATTGCAGGAAGAATTTTAATGAAACAGGACGTTAGTGGCTTTTTCTTTGTCGAAGAAGGTTTGGGTGTTTTGGTTTTGAATGATAGAACCTTTTCAGATATTAATGAATGGAATTTTGGAGTGGTTTTTAACCTTCAGCTTTGTACTGATTTAAGAGAAAATAAAAAGGATGGTTTTATTCTGGGGATAGGTTCTGAGTTCGGAGCCACATTTACAAATACTAATGCTGGTTATTATTCTATCTTCTTTCAAACTAAATATACTTTCAATCTATAAATCAAATGACAACATATTGAACTTCAGGTAAATATTTTACAACATTACCTCTATTAATTTTATGAAAAATCTTATATTTGCACTCAAAATTTAAAAATGGAATATTATGAACAAACAAAACAATTTAATTGAGAAAATTGTATCACTTGCAAAGCGACGAGGATTTGTTTTTCAGTCAAGCGAAATTTACGGCGGACTTAACGGTTGTTGGGATTTTGGACCACTTGGTGTTGAGTTGTTACGAAATATCAAAGATGAATGGTGGAAATCAATGACCTATCGGGATGATATCGAAGGTATTGATGCAAGTATTTTAATGCATCCAAAAGTATGGGAAGCGTCAGGGCATGTAGAAAATTTTACAGATCCTATGATTGATTGTAAAAAGTGTAAGGCGCGATATAGATTAGATACACTTGGAGAGTCAATTTCTGATAAGAATAAGGAAAAAGCAATAAATAAACTAAAAGAAAGTTTTACGGGTTCAGAGGAGGGTGGTTTAGGAGATATTGCAAATATTTTTAATTCTGAGATTGATATTGAAGAAAAATTTGAGAGATTACTTGAAATTAACGGGATGGCAGAAAAATTACTAGCTGAATTAAATTGCCCCCAATGCGGAACAAAAGGAGAGTTTACTTTACCACGTCAATTCAATTTGATGTTCAAAACATATCTTGGTGCCATAGAAGATGAGAAAAATATTATCTTCCTCCGACCGGAAACCGCACAAGGAATTTATGTTAATTATCTTAATGTTCTAAATTCAAGTAGACAAAAAATTCCTTTTGGTATCGCACAATACGGAAAAGCATTCAGAAATGAAATAAATACAAAAAATTTTCTTTTCAGAACACGCGAATTTGAACAAATGGAAATGCAATATTTTGTCAATCCAAAAGACGACAAGGAATGGTATGATTTCTGGAAAGAGAAAAGGATTAATTGGTTTCATTCTCTTGGAATTTCAAAAGATAAGTTAAGATTTCATGATCACCCTGCTGATAAATTAGCACACTATGCAAAAGAGGCGTCAGATATAGAATATGAATTTCCATTTGGATGGGGAGAGATTGAAGGTATTCACAACCGCACAGATTTTGACTTAAAGCGACATCAAGAATTTTCGGGAAAATCTTTGGAATATTTTGACCAAGAATTAAAAGAGAAGTTCTTACCATTTATAATAGAAACATC
>JAFGPR010000191.1 GCA_016936095.1 Ignavibacteriales bacterium
TAATAACCCCAGTTATTAAACCACCAATTCCTAGTGAGCAAACTTTTATAAATTTTCTTTTATCCATAGCTTTAATTACCTAAATATCTTTTCCTATTTATTACACAAATAAATATACTTAGTAAATCTAAAATAGCAATAATAAAACCAACATATATAATTCCAAGAATAGGAATTAAAAATAATATTAGAACCAGAATGCTAATCGCTGACCCCAAGAGATCGACACCATATAAAACTCCAGCACTTTTTGAAATATTTTCAACTTGAATTTTCGATGCAATTGAAAATTGTATACCTACAAGTAAAGCAATTACAAAAATCATCAATCCCAAGAATAATTGAAGAACAAAATTTACAGCTGCAATATTTTTAAATAAAATAAGAACTACGGGCACCAAAATTGAATAAATAAAAATCAAAATTTGAGTTTTTAAGAAAGAATTGTAGTCAATATGTTTCAATATTTTTTTGTGTAATAATGCCCCAATTGCTAGACCTAACATAAAAATTGTAATTACTATTCCTATTGTTTGATAAATATATCCAAAGAAAATTTGAAACGCCAAGATTAAAATCATTTCGAAAGAAGAAGCAGAAAAACCTGCGGCAAAAATTCCAAATGTGATTGGATTTAATTTCCAAAATATTATCACAAAAATAAAAACCGCAATTCCAATTATGATAAAATAATTAAAATCAAAATGACTCAACCAAAACAGCAATTGGTGGAAATATGCTTTAGGTTCAAAATCAGTATTTATATCAACATCGTCTTTTAGCTTACTTAAAATAAAATCACTTCGCTGCTGCATTGTTAATGTATCTAGATAATACTGATTTACATATACATTGTTTATTTCTTTCGATTTGACTAAATTAGGAATATCTATTGACAATCCGCAGTCTGAAAATATAAAATAGTTCTTACCACCATTAATTATTAAAATATTTAAAAATATTTGTTTGATAGTATGGTATAAAATCGAATTAATATTCTGTGCCTCTTCACTAAGATAATTTTCAGTTGAAGACAAAGATGTTGCAACAACACCGCTATCATTTAAATGGTTTTTAATTTCGGTAAAAAATTCTATGGTATAATATCTGTTTATTTGCATCGTATATGGTTCAGGCAAATTTATTAAAATGACATCATATAAACTATCAATACTTTTTAAGAATATTCTAGGATCTTTTACAATTGAATTTATCCTAATACTATTCAATGCATTTGTGTATTTTTTCCCTAAATCAATTATTGCTGGATTGATTTCAACATAATCAATTCTTTCAACATTATATTTAAGTATCTCTTCTGTCATTCCAGAAATTCCACCAGAAATCAATAAAACTTTCTTTGGATTTTTATGTTGTAACATTGCATAGTGAACTGCTTCCTCGTTCTCTAGAATCGAATTCGTAGTAAATAATAAATTGCTGTTCTCAAAATAATTAAATTGGTCTTGCTGCTTTGTTATAACTAAATTTCCAAAGGGAGTATCTTGAATAAATTCAATGTTCTGATTAACATATAAAAAACTTTTCACTTCTTTATCCAAATCAAATGAAAAATTTAATAAAACAATTCCAACGGTAATAAATACCCCTGAATAAGCAAGAAAATATTTCCCAACCTTGTTAGCAAATACAAATAAAATTGTCAGTGATACTACAGAAATTAATGTAAGAATTTGGAAAGTGGATAAAATATAAATGAGTAAGAAATTAAACAGTAGACCCCCTACAATGCTACCGATTGCTTCATAACCATATATTTTGCTAATTAAATTTTCTTCATATTTATCTGAAAAATATCGAGAAATAAGAGTAAATAATAAACCTGCTGTAAAACAGAAAGGAAGTAATAGCACAAAAGAAGAATATAAAATCTGTATTAAACTTATCATGGTTCCAATCGGATATACAATATTTTTCAGATAATTTATCAAAAACACAATTATTATTGGAAGTAAAGCTAGGACAAATAGAGCAGGAATAATAATTTTTAAAATATTTTTTATACGATGGAAGTGTTTTCCAACATACGCACCAAAACCTGTAATAAGCATCCAATTACAGAGAATAATGCCTATGACCAGTTCATTTCCGTTGAATATTGATAAAAATTCTCTGAGTAAAATTACCTGTGAAATTAGTGTAACAAATCCGAGTATGAAAATTACGAGAAAGTCTGTTTTGCTGATTTTAAATTTCCCACTTTTCTTTTCTTTCAATATCTGTTTTGATTTATGTTCTTTATCAAAAATTATATTTTCTTTTTTAAAAATATTTGCAAAGTATTTAAAATGCCAAGCTAAATGAAATAAACCTATCAAAAATACGCTTACACTTAGGTGCGCATACCAAATCAAAATCTCACTATTAAGAGGAATAATAATTTCATAATTTGATTGAATTACCAATAAAATACCAAGCAATCCTGAAAGACAAAAAGTGATGAGCAAAAGTAGATTCCAAATTTTTCGATGTATTACAATTAGGCGAATTTTATTTTTACTTAAAATAAAAGTTGTAAAATATACAATTATTAAAATTAAAAATATTTCTATACTGAAATAATTTGGTTGCATGTTTAAATCTAATTATTCTTCAAAATCAGCTTCGCTAAATACTAAAGCTTCATAAATATAAATATCTGCATCTTTCCAACCCGTCCAACCAATACCTGCTTTGTCACGAGCGCAATGGCCAAGAAATTCTTCTTTTGTCCACCCTGTCTCTGTTGCCACCTGTGGTAAAAATGTTCCCGTGGAATAACCTTTTTTTATATAAATTCCATGTTTACCTAATTGGATTTCGTCGATGGATTTAATTTTCTTCATTGGAGTTAAAACTGATATTTCAATTTCACATTTATCCAACTCATCTCTCGTAACAGCCAAAAATCTTGGGTCTTGAGTTGAAGCAGCGATTGCCATATTTTGCACCACTTGATATAATGGTAATGATGCATCAAATCTACCAATGCATCCTCTTAAATCTCCATCCTTATGTAAAGTAACAAAGGCTCCACATTTTGTTGTTAAATTTTCAGGTAATTTAGCAACTTCAACTTCAGGAATTTTCCCGTTATCAAGATATACTTCTATTGTATTCCTTGCTATTTTAAGTAATTCTTTTTTATCATCATCATTTAATTGAAAGCCCATTTCTTCCTCCAAATTATTTTTTGTTACAACGATTGAGTAATAGCCCACTACTTTGCTCTTATCACCTATTTTACTATCGCCTGAATTTTGATAAAGCAATTTTTGATATTCCAAATTATCCTTTTCTTCAGTAATTAAGATTAATGTTAAAACACTAGACCACCCACATAAACTTGTTGCAAGATTTGGAATATTCTTTTTTTCATTATTTATAAGAGTATTGATAATTACTTCAGATGAATTAGAACATATTCCAAAAGCAGTAAGACTATCTACAAGTTTTGCATCTTCATAGTTTGGATAATGTGAAAAATCTGTGCTTATAATAAATAAATTATTTTCATTGAAATATGGTTCAAGTGCTTCAGCAATTTCCTCACACGTCTCAACCGTTTGAGCACCAATCACAATTGGGACTATCTGAAAATCTTTTTCCATTACATATTGCAAAAACGGAAGTTGTACTTCAATACTATGCTCTAACAAATGTGCATCTTTTCGATTTGAAAAAACATCATACGATTCAATAAGTGAATCAGCCAATTCAGTGTTAACTTTTACATTTCCTAAAGGCGTTATAAAATCACCGTAAGAATAAATTGATGCCCCTTCAAAAACTAATCTATGACTTGAAGCAAGAATAAAAATATTTTTATAATCCCTATTACCATCTATTTGATTAAAACTTGTTGCAGCAACCATACCAGAATATATATATCCCGCATGAGGCGAGATAATTGCAAGGACTGGTTTATCTGTTTGCCCTGATCCAACCTTATCAAAAAGTTCTTTTAAAGTTTTTTCAAGCTCCAATTCATCAGCTGGATAAAATTGACCAGCGTAAACTGGTTTACGATCTTCTTTATTTTCTTGTGATTTGCAATTTGAAAACGAAACCAAAATAAGTATAAGAACTAAAATAATTCTTAAATTTTTCATTTTTTTAACCTTGTTTATCAATTTTTATGAATAAACAATTATATTTTAAAAATAATAAAATTTAAGTTAATAAACTAAAAAATTCGAAATTTTGCATAAATCATAACTAAAAACCCTTAAAAACAATATAAATCAATTCTTTTTATTTTTTAATGTAAATTAATTTTGGAAAAATTATGTTATTTTATTATAATTGCTTTCTATGTCAAAAAAAATTATTATAGCTATTGACGGACCAGCTGGTTCGGGTAAAAGTACAATAGCAAAAATAATTGCGGAGAGATTAGGATTTCTTTATCTTGATACGGGAGCTATGTATCGAGCTATAACATTTTATGCTATCAAAAACTCAATTGTTGATGATTTAAACAAAATTATTGATACTATTAAGGATATAAATATTTCATTGAATTTTGAATTAGGTCTTACTCATGTAATTTTGAATGGTGTAGATGTTACAGATAAAATTAGAACTCCCGAAGTAAATTCAAAAGTAAGTGAAGTAAGTGTGATTCCAGAGGTAAGACAAGAACTTGTACGAATGCAGAAAGAAATTGGATCGAAAAATAATCTAGTAGCCGAAGGAAGAGATACAACAACAGTAGTTTTTCCATATGCAGATATAAAAATATTTTTGACTGCTTCTATTGATGAGCGAGCAAAAAGAAGATTTAAAGAATTTCAGGAAAAAGCTGAAAAAATTTCATTAGAAGATACAAAAAAGAATCTTGAGAAACGGGATAATATTGATAGTAATCGTAAAATAAGTCCATTGCAGAAAGCAGAAGATGCTATAGAAATTGATACAACAAATTTATCTATTACAGAGGAAATTGACTTAATTTTAGAAAAAATTTCAAAAAGATTAAATATAAGCCATTATAATTAATATATGTAAAAGTAAATTTTTACTGCTTTAGTCTTTCTTAATGGCGGAAAGATTTAATGCAGATTTTTTTTGGAGGTTAAATGTTCGAAAACGAAAAAGTTGATAATGTTGATGTACGAAAGGATGTAGTGGTAGGTAAAGCAAAATTCTTTAATCCAGAAGAGTATGATGAAAACGAATTAGCTATACTCGACAAACTTTATTCTTCTTCTTTTAGAAATATCAGAGAAGGTGAAATCATTAAAGGAAAAATTGTCGGTATTACGAGTGACAATGTAGTCCTTGATGTTGGTTTTAAATCTGATGGTTCAATACCTACATCAGATTTTTCTTCTACAGAAGAAATAAAAATAGGTGCTGAAGTTGATATCGTTATTGAAAGTGTGGAAGACGAAGAAGGGAATCTGGTACTTAGCAAAAAGCGAGCTGATTTTCTTAAAATCTGGGGTAGAATTGTTGATGCTCATGAAAATGAAACAGTTTTACAAGGAAAAATTCTTAAAAGAATTAAAGGTGGAATGGTTGTTGATTTAATGGGTATTGAGGCATTTTTACCTGGTTCACAAATCGATGTAAGACCAGTCCGTGATTTTGATGCTTATGTTGGGCAAACGATGGATTTTAAGATTGTTAAAATTAACATACCAACAGAAAATGTTGTTGTATCTCATAAAGCTCTAATTGAAGAAACTATCGCTGACCAAAGGAAAGAAATCCTTGAAAAGTTAGAGAAAGGACAAGTTATTGAAGGTACTGTAAAAGCAATAACTGATTTTGGTGTTTTTGTAGATCTTGGTGGTGTTGATGGTCTAATTCACATTACAGATTTGAGTTGGGGTAGAATCACTCACCCGAGTGAAATTGTAAGTCTTGATCAAGTTATTAAGGTTGTTGTTACCGATTATGATACAGAGAAAAAGAGAATTTCTCTAAGTCTAAAACAATTACAACCACATCCTTGGGATGATATTGATGTTAAATACAAAATTAGTGATAAAGTTTCAGGAAGAGTTGTATCACTTACAGATTACGGTGCATTCATTGAAATTGAAAAAGGTATTGAAGGATTGATACACATTTCTGAAATGAGTTGGACAAAACATATTAGTCATCCATCTCAATTCGTTGCAATGGGTCAAATTGTCGAAGCTGTTATTTTAAGCCTTGATAAAGAAGAAAAGAAAATATCACTTGGAATGAAACAATTAACCCCTGATCCTTGGGAAGAATTATTAAAGAAATATCCAGTTAGTTCAAAACATAACGGAGTTGCACGTAATTTAACCAATTTCGGTGTATTTGTTGAACTTGAACCTGGTATAGACGGTTTAATTCATATTTCTGATTTATCTTGGACTAAGAAAATAAGACATCCCGGTGAGGTTGTTAAGAAGGGTGACCAAATTGAAATAGTCGTTCTTAATATCGATACTGAACAACGAAAAATTTCTCTTGGACATAAACAGATACAAGATAATCCTTGGGATAATTTTGAAGTAGTCTATGCCGCAGGAGTTCCAGCAGAAGGAAAAGTAGTGAGAATCATTGAGAAAGGACTTATTGTTGAATTACCGTTAGGAGTTGATGGATTTGTTCCTTCAACACAATTATCACCTGCAAGAATAAAAAATCTTTCATATTGTTTTCCAATAGGAACAAAACTTGAATTGAAAGTAGTTGAATTTGACAAAGAAAATAAAAAGATCGTATTAAGTGCTTTAGCAGCATTGAAAGACAAAAATGATGACGAGATATCTGAGTACATCAAGAATTTTAAATTAGAAAGAGTTACTGTTCAGGATATATTAGCCGCTGACGCATTGAAATTCGATTCATCTGCTTTTAATATGTATGAAGAACCTTCAGTAGTTGAAAAACCGGTTGTCAAAGAACCGGCAGCTGAAGAACCAATTAAAGCAAATGAAGAAACACATGTTAAAAAAGAAGTTCGAGATGTAAAAGTTGCTGAAGTTGAGAATAAAATTGAGGAAATGCCAGCAATTGAAGAAAAACCAATTGATGATACTATTACAGAAAAAAAAGAAAATGTTGAATAAATAAATTCAAAATTTATCGGGCTATATCTTACAAAACTTGTCAGATATAGCCTTTTTTATTATGATTAAGAAAGTCGCTTTTCATACATTAGGATGTAAATTAAACTACACTGAAACAATCTCAATTGCTGAACAATTCAAGAATAATAATTTTGAAATTGTAAATTTCAACGACATTGCGGATGTCTACATCATCAACTCATGCACTGTAACAAATAATGCTGACAAAGAAACAAAACAAACTATCAGAAGAGCAATAAGAAAAAATCCGAATGCGTTTATTGCAGTTGTTGGTTGTTATTCTCAGTTAAAATCTGAAGAAATAATTCAGATAGAAGGAATAGATGCCGTCTTAGGTGTACAGGAAAAATTCAGAATTTTTGAACTTATTCCACAATTTGAAAAAAGGAAGTTCCCACTTATCAAAATTTCTGCTTTAGAAAATGATAAAGCATTTTACTCTGCTTCAACAACTAATCAGAATGACAGAACAAGGGGCTTCTTAAAAATACAAGATGGTTGTGATTATTTTTGTTCTTATTGCACTATTCCGTATGCTCGTGGGCCAAAACGTTCGGGTACAATTGAAGATGTAACTAAACAATTCAAGCAATTGCTCAAAATAGGATACAAAGAAATTATCCTTACAGGTGTTAATGTAGGAGAATATGGTGATTCAAAGAAAAATGACTTTTTGAAGTTGTTGAATATACTTTTAAAAATTGATGGAGAATTTAGAATAAGAATAAGTTCGATTGAACCGAATTTAGTTTCAACTGACTTACTATCTCTTATGAGTGAAAATGAAAAACTATGTAATCATCTTCACGTGCCTCTGCAGAGTGGTTCTGACAAAATCCTAAAATTAATGAAACGAAAATATTCTTCCGAGAAAATAATTGAAGTGATCACCAATGCCTCGAAAATGGTAAAAGATATAGGTATTGGTTCGGATATAATTGTCGGCTTTCCTGGTGAAAGTGATAAAGATTTTTTAGATACTTATAATTTAATTCAAATTCTACCAATTTCGTACTTACATGTTTTCACATATTCGGAAAGAGACCACACTCTCGCCGCTACCCTACCAGAAAAGATAAATATCGAGAAAAAGAAAGGTAGAAATAATCAGTTAAGATTATTGGGACAACTTAAGAAACAAAATTTCTATAAAAGTATGATTGGTAAAGAATTACAAGTATTGTTTGAAAAAAAGAAGCAAAATGATTTCCTAGAAGGCTTTTCTTCAAATTATATCAGAGTAAAAATACCTTATAGTAAAAATTTGGTAAATACTATTAATGGTGTTGAAATTGTAGATATAGATAGTAATATTTGTAATGCTAAAATTATAAAATGAGAAAAAATTATGAAGTATTCAGTAATTATCTTTTTTGTTATTTGCACTTTTGTTTACTCACAAGAACCTGAGAAAAAAAGTTTTCTAGAATTAGAATCGGAAATAAATTTAAGTGAAATAAATATTAAGCAAACCATGAGTAGTCCTGTTATATTAGAAAAGAAAAATACTGGATTAGCAATTCTCTATTCGCTTCTACTTCCAGGAATGGGCGAATTATACGCAGGTGATTATTCTTTTGGAAAATATCTAACTATTACTGATGGAGTATTATGGGGAACAGTTGCTGGATTTTCAATTTACGGAAATTGGCAGAGAGATAATTATCAATCTTTCGCTGAAGTCTATGGGAAAATAAATTTAAATAATAAAGATGACGATTATTATGCAAATATCGGGAATTATTTGAGCATTGACGATTACAACAGAGAAATGGAATTAAACAGGGATTTTGATGAAATGTATAATCCTGAAACTCACTATTGGTCTTGGGACAGCAAAACAGAAAGAAGTAAATATAGAAAAATGTGGGTAGCAAGCACTGAAGCATTTAATAATACTCGCTTTATTATAGGAGCCTTGATAGTTAATAGAGTAATAAGTGTGATTAATGCAGTTAGATGCGTCTCCAATTATAATAAAAACCTTGAACAAGAACTAAGTTGGAATTTATATATTGGATTAGAACAACCAAATATGCCTTCTGAAGTTTCGGTAAATTTTTATACCTTATTTTAGTAATCTTACTTTATTTCAATCGTTTCATCTCTCTTTGGTCCGACTGATATTATTTTTATTTCGAAACCACATTGTTTTTTTACAAAATCTAAATAGTCTTTTGCTCCGGTCGGTAAATCTTCATAATTTTTACATTTTGTAATATCTGATTTCCATCCATTAAAAGTTTCATAAACTGGTTTAATTGTATCTAATTCCTCGATTGTATTGGGTATTTCATTTACTTTCTTCCCTTTTCTTTCATATTGAACGCAGACTTTTATTTCGTCCAGGTTGCTGAGGACGTCTAGTTTTGTAATCGCTACCCAATGGATATCATTTAGCTTTCTCGCAAAATTTACTAGTACAGCATCAAACCATCCACAGCGGCGAGGTCTGCCAGTTGTTGCACCGTATTCATTTCCCCATTTGCGAATTTTCTCACCTAATTTATTATCAAGTTCTGTGGGAAATGGACCAGAACCAACACGTGTTGAGTATGCTTTTACTATTCCAATTACCTCTGAGATTTTTGTAGGAGGGATACCCGAACCCGTACAAGCTCCACCAGAGGTAGGATTTGATGACGTAACATAAGGATATGTTCCAAAGTCTACATCTAATAATGTTCCTTGTGCCCCTTCTAATAATATTTTCTTTTTTTGCTCGATTGAATTATTCAAATAATTAAAAACATCTATTACATATTCACGAATCAGATCAGCATATTTTTGATATTCATTGAATATTGAATTAAAATCTAGTTCCTGATGGTCATAGATTTGTTTTAGTATTTGATTTTTTTCATCTAAATTACATTTTAATTTATTTTCAAAAACAGATTGATTAATCAAATCAGAAATTCTTATTCCGCTTCGTGCATATTTATCAACATAACAAGGACCTATTCCCCTTCCAGTCGTACCGATTTTTTCTTTTTTCTCTTTTAATGAATCTAAAATTTTATGATAAGGCATTATTAAATGGGCATTTGGACTTATAAGTAATCTATTATTGATAGAAATATTATTAGATTTAATAAATTGAATTTCTTCCAACAAAGCGTTAGGATCAATTACTACCCCATTACCTATAACACAAATTACATTATCCCTTAAAATACCAGAAGGTATTAAATGAAAAACAAATTTTTTATCACCGAATTCTATTGTATGTCCAGCATTTGCACCTCCTTGCGAACGTACAACTATATCATATCGATCGCTTAGAATATCAACAATCTTACCTTTCCCTTCATCACCCCATTGAGCTCCTAAAAGAATTGAAATGCTCATTAAAACTCCAGATTTTATTTTAAATAAAAAAACTCCGAATCGAGTAATTCGGAGTTGTACTCAATTTTGTGAATGGTTTACTTCTTCTTAAAACTTTCGACAGCCTCGTCAACTGAATTAAAATTATCAAATATCGTAATCAGTTTTGTGATGACAAGAAGACTTTCAATTTTTTCAGTAGTATTACAAATAACCATTGCACCACCACCATTTTTAATTGTAGTATATCCACTTATCAACATACCAAGACCAGTACTATTCATAAACTTAACCTCGCCAAGGTCAACAACGATATTTTTCTTTTCTTCCTCGAGTAATTTACGTACGGTAGAATGAAACTCTTTAGTTTCATCGGAACCCATAATATTTCCTTTTAATTCGACGACAACTGCGTCGTATTTTTCATGGATTTTTACTTTCATTAATCCACCTTCCTTTTATTTATCAAAATTACGAATTAACTTATTAAATTGTTAAAAAAA
>JAFGPR010000192.1 GCA_016936095.1 Ignavibacteriales bacterium
GGTGTTTTATTCTGATGGCTCATTTGAAGAAAACAAAGTTTTTATTGAAGAAGAATTTACTGATATAGTTTTTGAAAATCCTGATGGAAAGCAGATATCATTTATACTTTTTGACCCAAACAGAGAAATATTAAAAAAAGTTGCATTCGTAAAATCTTTCGAGGAATTATTTAATCAGGCAACTAACGCTCCGAATATGATAGACAGATTTGATGCAATTCAGCAATTCCGCGTTTATCCCATAGAAACAAAAAGAGATTTCCTGTGCGATAGATTTTCAAAAGAAAGTTATCATTTGATAAAAAATGAAATTATTTATCAATTATCAGCAGACACAAATAACGTTAAGACAATTGAGTTGTTTAAGGAAGCCATTAAAGATATAGATAGCAAAGTTAGACAAACAACTTTGCAAGTATTAAAACAAATACCAAAATCGTTAAAAAACGATGTTGAAATTTTATTGAAAGATTCATCTTACGTTACAATGGAACTTGCATTAGATAATTTATCCAAATCATTTGCTAAAGAGACAAAAAAATATTTGTCAATCACTAAAGATGAAATTGGTTGGTGGGGAAAGAATATCAGGGTTAAATGGTTAGAAATTGCAATTGCCGATGGACAAAATGAACATCTTTTTGAACTACTCGATTATTTAACAGAATCATTTGATTTTCAAACACGAATAAATGCACTAAACAGCATAAAAAACTTACACATATTAACAGAAGAAATACTCGAAAAAATATTCAATTGCTATTTCTATTGGCATACAAAAGTAAGCAGGAAGGCAGAAGAGGTGATAAAGGAATTTGTAAAGAGTGAGGAAAATAAAATAATAATTAAAAATTATATAAATAATTTAAAAAGTGAAGAAAGAAAAAAATTATTAAAATTATTGAATTGAGTTAACAATTTATCATTTCAGCAATTATATCTCAAATATCCATTCCATTTATTTGACTAAACAATCACTTTTGCATATATTTGTACCTATTTTTTAAAAAAGTTAGCAAAAATGTTAGAAAATCGTCTAAGAGTTTTTTCAGGTACATCAAATCCTGAATTGACTGAAAAGATTGTTGATTATATCGGTGTTAAACCGGGTATAATTGAACATAAAAAATTCAGTGACGGAGAACTCTGGTGTAAATTTGGCGAAAATATCCGCGGAAGGGATGTCTTTATTGTGCAGTCAACACAACCATCATCGGATAACTTGATGCAGCTTCTAATGATGCTTGATGCTGCAAAGCGTGCTTCTGTAAATCGTGTTACAGCAGTAATTCCGTATTTTGGATATGCAAGACAAGACAGAAAGGATCAACCACGTGTACCTATTACAGCTAAATTAGTTGCTAATTTAATTACAATTGCTGGTGCTGATCGAATTATTACAATGGATTTGCATGCTGCTCAATTACAAGGCTTTTTTGATATACCACTTGACCACTTATACGCATCTCCGGTTTTTTCTAATTTATTCAATGATATAGAAAACATTGTTGTTGTTGCACCCGATGTCGGAGGAATAAAATTAGCACGTTCGTATGCAAAAAGATTGAATACAAGTTTAGTCGTAATTGATAAGAGACGACCAAAACCCAATCAATCAGAGATTATGAATATAATCGGTGATGTTAAAGATAAAAATGCTCTTCTTATAGATGATTTAATTGATACAGGTGGTACATTTGTATCTGCAGTTAATGCTCTTAAGGAAAGAGGAGCAAAACAAATATTTGGAGCAGTTACTCATCCTGTTTTATCGGGTAATGCAATCGAGAAAATTGAAAATTCGCCGATAGATAAGTTGTATGTTACAGACAGTATTCCAATTAAAAACTTAAAAGAAAATTCAAAGATTTGTGTAAAGACTTCTTCGGAATTATTGGCAAAAGCAATCATTCGTTCTCATCATCATGAATCTGTAAGTTCATTATTTGAAATTGATAAAAATTAGTATTTGAATATTATTTGGAGAAATAAAAATGGCTGAGTTTAGTTTAAAAGCTAAGAAAAGAGAATTAACTACAAAAGGTTACTTAACTCAATTAAGAGAAAAAGGTTTTATTCCAGGTGTTTTCTATATAAAAAATGAGGAAGCAAGACCAATCTATGTAAGCGAACATGAATTACGAAAGTTTGTATTTACACCAGAGACTCATATAATTGCCTTAAGTATTGAAGATGGTGAAGAAATGCATTGCATCCTTAGTGATGTGCAATTTGATCCTGTAACAGATAAAGTTATTCATTTTGATCTTCATGGTGTTACCTACGGACAACTCTTACATGTCCAGGTTCCGATCCAAATAGTCGGAACTGCAGTTGGTATAAAAGAAGGTGGAATACTTCAACATCAATTACATAAAGCTGACATTGAATGTTTTCCTAGACACATTCCAAAACATTTGGAAGTAGATGTTACCAACTTGAGTATTGGGCAAATAATCAGAGTTGGAGATTTACAATTTGAAAACATAAAATTTCTAAATCCCGCTGATGCAGCTGTCGTATCTGTTATTCATTCAAGGGTTGAGGAAGCTAAAGCTGTAACTGAAGCTGTTCCTGGTGAGGAAACAACTGCCGAACCTGAAGTAATCAGCAAAGGTAAATCTGAAGATAAGGAATAGTCAGAATTTTGAGAGCGATATTCGGTATTGGAAATCCCGGTAGTGCTTACAGCGAAACAAGACACAATGTCGGATTTATGATACTTGATAAATTCGCTGAGTTGAATAAATTAAAATTCAGGACATCAAAATTTAAATATTATTATGCTGAGGGAAGCATTTCTGCTTCCCCTTTTTTTCTTATTAAACCTACTACGTATGTTAATCTTTCCGGTGAAGCCGCTTTATCTTTCGTTGAAAAACACAAAATTGATATTCAAGATTTGTTAGTTGTATGTGATGATGTAAATTTTTCCGAAGGAGAAGTACGGTTAAAAATTACTGGTGGAGATGCTGGGCATAAAGGATTGAAATCAATTATATATCATCTACAATCAAATCAATTTCCACGAATACGTTTTGGCGTAGGAAGCAATTTTGAAAGTGGAAATTTATCCGAATATGTATTGGATAAATTTGAAAATAATACTTTCGATTTAATAGAAAATAGTATTAAATTTGCAGTAGTACTTATAGAAAAATTTATTTTGTATGGCACAAAAGGAATGCTGGATTATTACAGCGACCATACGCAAAAAAACGTAAGACAATTATAAACTAATTTTAATAATTATGGATTATATCTATTTTCTTCCTGCCTTCGGAATCCTTGCATTAATTTATTCTTTTTTAAAAAGTATTTGGATTAAAAAGCAAGATGCTGGTGATCCCAATATGGTTGAGATCTCTAAGCATATTCGCGATGGAGCAATCACATTCCTTAAAACTGAATACAAAGTACTTTTTATCTTTGTTATTGCAGTTGGTTTTCTGTTAGGTTATTCAAATTTTGGACGCGAAGATTCTTCTTGGTTAATTGCAATATCGTTTATTGTCGGCGCACTTTGTTCAGCTTTGGCTGGTTTTCTTGGTATGAGTACTGCTACGCATTCAAATGTCCGTACGACACAAGCGGCACGTAAGGGATTAAATGAAGCATTAAAAATTGCCTTCTCCGGTGGTTCTGTTATGGGAATGAATGTTGTAGGTCTTGGAATTCTTGGTTTAAGTGTTTTATTTATTATTTATAGTAATCTTGATTGGTCGCTGGGTAGAGTCATAAATGTTCTATCTGGATTTTCGTTAGGTGCATCTTCGATTGCATTATTTGCAAGAGTTGGTGGAGGTATATACACCAAAGCCGCTGATGTTGGAGCTGATTTAGCTGGTAAAGTATACGAAGGAATACCTGAGGATGACCCAAGAAATCCTGCAACTATTGCAGATAATGTAGGCGATAATGTTGGAGATGTTGCTGGTATGGGAGCAGATTTATTTGAATCTTACGTTGGTGCAATTATCGGAACAATGGTACTCGGTGCTTTATTCGCAAGCGAAGAAGTAGTCAATATAAAATTAGAAGCAGTATTATTACCATTGATGCTTGCAGGTTTAGGCATAGTATTGTCTATTGCAGGGACCTTCTTTGTGCGAGTAAAAGAAGGAGGTAATCCACAGAAGGCATTGAATATGGGCGAGTTTGGAGCAACGGGACTAATGTTTATCGGCTCGTACTTTTTAATAAAACATTTTTTACCAACCGAATGGTCTTTTAATGGATTTGATTATACAAGCAACGGCGTTTTCTATGCAACAATTATTGGTTTAGTTGCAGGAACATTTATTGGTTTAGTAACTGAATATTTTACAGGAATAAATTATCGTCCTGTTCGAATAATAGCCAAACAATCAGTTACAGGTTCTGCTACAAATATTTTAGCTGGTTTAGGAAATGGAATGCTTTCCACAGGTATACCCATCATCATTATTGCAGCAGGGATAATTGGGGCATATTCATTTGCAAATCTTTATGGAATTGCCATTTCCGCACTTGGCATGTTATCAATTACGGGAATACAATTAGCAGTTGATGCTTATGGTCCTATTTCTGATAATGCAGGTGGAATTGCAGAAATGGCTGAGTTACCAAAGGAAGTTCGTGAGAGAACAGATAAACTAGATGCTGTGGGAAACACAACGGCGGCAATTGGAAAAGGATTTGCGATTGGTTCAGCTGCTCTGACTGCGCTTGCTCTCTTCTCAGCATATATGATACAGGCAGAAATTAAAGTTATTGACTTAGCGAAACCGGAAATAATTAGTGGATTATTTGTCGGAGGTATGTTGCCATTTATTTTCTCTGCATTATTAATTGGGGCAGTAGGGCGCGCAGCAAAAGAAATGATATTGGAAGTAGGGCGGCAATTTCGCGAGATTGAAGGATTACGTGCTGGAAAAGCAAAAGCAGAATATACAAAATGTATTGAAATTTCTACAAGAGCTGCTATCAAAGAAATGATATTACCCGGTTTACTTGCTATTTTATTACCTGTTTTAATTGGGTTTTATGATAAGGAAATGTTAGCGGGTTTTTTGGTCGGTGTTACAGTAACGGGTGTCTTGATGGCAATTTTCCAATCTAACGCTGGTGGTTCTTGGGATAATGCAAAAAAATTAATAGAAAGTGGTGCAATTATTGACGGAGTCGAACATCGTAAAGGTTCTGATGTTCATAAGGCTGCTGTAGTCGGTGATACGGTTGGCGATCCTTTCAAAGATACATCTGGACCATCATTAAATATTTTAATAAAATTAATGTCAGTTATATCTTTAGTTATTGCACCATTGATAAAATAGTATTATATTTGCACTCAAAATTTTTATTAACCCTGCTCAATTCTAGTATGGATTGGGCCTAAAAGTCCAAAGGGAGAAAATTATGGATACAAAACACTACGAAAGCGTTTTAATCATAAACGCCAATTTGGAAGATGAACAAATCGAAGTTGCTCTCAAAAAAGTTGAAGAAAACATTAAGGGTAATGGTGGTGAAATTGTTGCTCTCGATAAGTGGGGAAGAAAAAGACTTACATACCCCATAAAAAAAGCAAAGACAGGTTATTATGCAGTAATTCGTTTTACCGCACCTACAGATGCTATCACAAGATTAGAAAGGAATTACAAGTTTGACGATTCGATCTTGAGATATTTAACTGTTAAACTTGATAAAAAAGCCTTAGAATACTACGCAAAAGAAAAACCGTCAAAACCTGAAGATTTGGAGGAGATTATTCCACCAGAAGTTGAGAAATTAGAAGAAAATTTAAACATAAACGACAACGAAGAATAATTAATTATTTGTTAGATTGGAGGATAGTATGGCAGACTTGAAAATGCCCGAATTAAACAATGTAATAGTAGCTGGTAACTTAACAAAGGACCCAGTTTTTCGTCAGACTTCAAACAATACACCTGTTGTTAACTTTCACGTAGCAGCAAACAGACGTTACAAAGACAGCAATAATCAATGGCAAGAGGATGTTTGCTATGTTGGTATAGTTGCATGGAATAAATTAGCGGATAGCTGCAGAGAACGTTTGAAAAAAGGAAGTGCTGTTTTAATTGATGGAGAATTGCAAAGCAGAACATTCAAAACAGAAGATAGTCGAAATAGAACAATCGTTGAGATTAAAGCAAAAAGAATTCAATTTTTAAATAAACATAATCGCATGCAAGATGTAGACACAATTGCAGATGATTCTAATACCGAAGATCCAACTGCACTTAAAGATTTAGATGAAGATATTACCTCTTTCGATAAATTTTTAACGAACGAAGAATCTGATTTACTCAACAATAAATAAATGAACTTGAGGAATAATAGATGAAAACTAAAAAAGCAAGACGTGTAATCAATGACTTCATTGATTATAAAGATCCTAAAAGATTAATTAAATTCATTACAGAACAAGGTAAAATAATTCCAAGAAGAATAACAGGTCTGAGTTCAAAGCAACATCGCGAAGTTGTTCAAGCAATTAAAAGAGCAAGACATATTGCTATATTACCTTATATTGCTGACGCAGTAAAATAGCAAGGAGAAATAGGAATGAAAGTAATTCTAAGAAAAAATTTCGATAAACTTGGCGAGATGGGCGAAATAGTAGATGTTAAAGATGGATACGCACAAAATTATCTTATCCCTAGACAAATTGCTTATCTTGCAACAGCAAGTGGAATAAAAGCACTTGAAGAAGAAAAGAAACAATCTTCAAAGAAAGAGTTAAAAGATTTAGCACAAGCTCAAAAAATTGCTACTGAACTTGAGAAAGTTTCAATCACTATACCCGTAAAAGTTGGTGAAGAGGATAAGATATTTGGTAGTGTTACAACTCAAATGATATCTGATTCTTTAAAAGAAAAAGGTTTTGATATCGATAAAAGGAAAATTGATATTACTGAACCAATTAAATCTCTTGGCATTTACAATATAAGCGTAAAATTGCACTCAAAGGTTCATACTGAAGTAAAGACTTGGGTTGTCAGAGAATAAAGAATAAATTAAAATTTGTTTTTACCCCTATTTTGGTAGGGGTTTTTTTATTTTCAATTAATGAGAACTTAACTAATATTTTGTAACTTTCATAAATAAATTTTCAGATTTATTTTATAACAGAATCCAAAATAATTATTTAACAAAATCCAAAATAATTATTTAACAAAATCGGTTATAATTATGAAAACAAGACTATTCTTTATTGCGAACTTCATTTTTACAATAATTGTTTCTGGACAACAAACAAAAAGTCTAAGCGAACAAATGTGGAATAGGGTGGTACTTTGTCATAGTACACTAAAAGAAAATTTTGAGGAAGCCGATGAGTATGGAATTCTTTATGATGTAATTGATGATTCAAAAAATGGATATTTAATGGTAGGTGGTGCTTTCCCTCCGTGCGGATGTGAGTGCTATCACTATGTGGGAGCATATAAAGGAGATGATGGTAGATATACATTTATTGAAAAAGAAAAATGGAGTTGTTCTTGGACACACAAGATATCGTCGGATAAAAATTTATCTGAAATATTTCCTGTAGATTTTAATATTAAATCTTTTATACCATCTCTTGATAATTATGAAAATATAGATTTTGCATTGTTTTATTTAGATGTTGAAATTCCAAGAAAGGGAACTGATACTGAAGTAATGATAAAAGTTATACCTTTTGGGATGTTTTATGAAAGTGACAATATTTTAACATTCGAATTTAAAGAAGAAAATAATACTTCTAACTGTCGTTCTATATATCAAATATACGACTTAGTAAATAAAATTCAAGATGAATACACTTTAGAGCTTATACTTAAAAACGAGTTTGAAAAAATATCTGAAGCGGAAATGGAAGTCATTAAAGGTACTATCGGAAGTGGATATGGTGGGTTTGAATCATTGGATGAATTAAGGATGTATCTAATAAAAATAAAAAATGTTTATGATTTATATTCAAGAATTGAATATGAAAAAATTATTTTTGGCTGGGATCGTAAACTTGCCCGATTTTACATTAAAAGAAAAGGACAGCATTCAAAAAATATGACATTTAAAGAGTTTTTATTAGAAAATCAGTATTGGAGTCCTGTGTGTTAAAAATAATATTCTCCTTGTAAATAAATTGATGTTGGATAATACCAATATTCTGATAATATTGAACCGTAAATTAGTTGTAATCCAAAAATAAAATTTAAATCATCAATCAAAGAATAATTTCCAATCAATCCAATGTATCCACTGCTATCATTTATATTCGTGTTGTTAGATACAGAAATATTTAAGAGTGGTGTAATAAGATAACTCACCATTTCAAATAAATAATTTTGATTTAAGTTTAAAATTTCTCCAGTAATTAATTTGTTAAATTGATAACTTGATTTATCTGTTACCCCCTGTCCATTATAATAGTATTCAATCAAAGCGTATAATTCAGGTGTAAATTGATAATCTATTCCAAGTATGCTTTTTACAAAATATGTAAATGAATCATCACCACTACCTGAAAAAACAAATTCACCTCGGAAACCAGCATCAAGCAGATTACCAGCGAAATCCATACCTCCGATTATTTGTGAATCAAACTTACCTCCCATTAGTGAAAAATCAAACTCTAAAAAATTCGTTCGATACCTAACCGCATAGTTGCTTTCCTTGAATCTCTCTTGTGGATTAAATACAAAATGAAGATCTGAAAAATCGCCGAGAAATAATTTGAATGAAGCCACATCGGCTCCATCTTTTTCAATTTTGTAAAAACTTGCAGGATTAATTGGATTAAATAAATCGTTTGGATTCCAAATCCTCCCTGTACCCCAAGATATTCTTTGCCTTCCGATTCTTAATTCACCATAATCAAATTCTTGATGAAAATATAATCTGTCTATAAAATGATTTATTACTAAATGTTTATTATTAACTATATTCCAATTTAGATTAATTACTTGTCTTGAATTTTTTTTTTCATTTGATAATGGAATTAATAAATCATAAAAATAATACATTGATGATATCTCATAATCAATATTTAGTCTTGTCTTTTCTCCAAAATATAAAGTGGGTCTTAGGCGAACACGGGATAAATCGATGAATTGATTCTCCTCTAAATTATATTGTTTTGCGATATCAATATTATTTATTTGATAAATAGGCGTACTTGTAATATAGCCAGAGAATTCAAATTCGAATTGTGAAAATAATTCTGACCAAAATATTACTGAAAGGATTGATGTAATAATTTTTATTTTCATTTAATTTATTCAATGATTCCATCTTTTAACAGAATTAGTTTTCTTGCTCGTTCAATTACCAATTTGTCGTGTGAGGAGAAAACAAAAGTAATATTTTTTTCTTTGTTAAGCCTTGCCATTAAATCCATTAATTCACCGCTTGTTTTAGAATCAAGATTTGCAGTCGGCTCGTCAGCAAGAACAATGCAAGGATTGTGAATAATTGCTCTCGCCACAGCAACTCTTTGCTGTTGTCCTCCACTCATTTGATTTGGTCTTTTATCTGCAAATTCTTTTATATTGAGTTCTTGAAGTAAAGATAAAACTTTGTTTCGTCTTTCTTTTTCATTTATACCAAGAAGCATTAGACTGAATTCAATATTTTCTGCAGCAGTTAAAACAGGAATTAAATTATATGCTTGAAAGACAAAACCCAAATTATGTAAACGGAACTGAGATAATTCTTTTTTACTTTTTTTTGCTAA
>JAFGPR010000193.1 GCA_016936095.1 Ignavibacteriales bacterium
AACGTACACATGTATGAAATGTTTGGGGTTTGCGGGCTCGTCTCTGTCAACCGTTACAAAAGCTGATGCGGGACAGAATGTTCAATGTAACCACTATGCCCCCAAATGTTTTATACATGCTGTTGCCAGCTGCCATTTTCATTTTATTTTAAAAACCTCATTATAAGATAATTCAGCATAATAATCTGTTCTTTCTTGGATAATTTCTTTTGTCCAATCGCTATTATTCTCGATAAAATCATCAAGCATTATTTTAGTCTTTAAATAAATCCTCTTTTTCTCTGAATATGGCTTATTATCAAGTTTATTATTCTGTGTTTCATCAATTAATAAGAGATTTCCAATTTGACCAATTAACTTATCTCCGAAATCCTTATATAAACCAGAATTTTGTGATGCAATATGTTCCATTGTCATAAGGTTATAATTTACCAATATTCCATCATTTCGTGACTGATATTTGTGTATTTTATTCAAAATATACCTTATTAGTTTTTTGTCTTTTGTGAGTTTATTTGTAAACACCAATTGAGAAAAATTAACTTTAAACTCTTCTAGACTTGGTGTTTTCTCTGATAATTTATGTTTTAATTCCTTTATTACCTCAATTTTTTGACCATTGTCGGCTTTGAATAATTCTCTTGAATATTTAGCATACATTGAACCGATTGAACCACTAGTCCTTTGCGCTGTTATCGCTGTGAAAATGAAGTGGAAATTTTCTATAGTTTGTAAAATATCAAGTACGTTTTTATTTTTTAATCTTTTATTTTCAAACTCTCTCAAAATTGAAAGTATCATGGGAGTTTGAACTTTTGTTTTAAAAATAATAAGTGATTCAAGTATCCTGCGAATCTCCAAAATTTGATTATCCCAATCTCTTATTGATGGTTCATGAATATATCTGTAAATTTGAGAATCAAAAATAAAATCATCAAGTGCACCTTTTGCTTTGGATTTTGTTACAACCTTTTTAAATTTTGGAAAGAGTTCTTTTAAGGTTGTGAATTCATATTTTGAAAGCCATTCATGATGAAAAAAATCATCTAAAGAAATATTCTGAGGTGTTGTTTCTATATTCTCCTTTATTTGATTCCACTTTTCTTTAGCAACGTCATTGCTTTGATTATGTGCCTTTAAAAATTTAGTAAAATGATTCTTGATTAAATCTGATGGCCTTAAATCTTTTCCTCTGGTATTAAGTGTTTCAAAGACAATATAAGCGTCATCTTCATTGTCTAGTTCAACATAAATAAATTTCAGTTTTAAGACCTTATCTCTAATCCATTTTAATTTTTCCTCTATTCTTCTTTTTTGAACGTCTATTGTAATCGTTCTATCAGATTTTATACCTTTTATTGTATCAACAACTTTATTAAGAAGTAATTGATATGACTCCTTTAAATTCCTTTCTTCATCTCTGAATTGAACATTAATTTCTGGTTTGCCAAATTTTTGAATATGGTCTTGAAAATATGGATAGGATGATTCTGTTTGGAGAATATAATTTTTACTGTTATTAATATCAGGTTTCTCTATCAAATTATTAACTCCTATTGCTAAATGCTCAAATCCTTCAATTTGAAATTGATTTCTAACAGCACATAATAGCATAGTAATAGTTGTCAAACGTTGTTGACCATCCACAATGCCATAATTATTATCCCCATTTTTGAAAACGACAAATGAACCAATGAAATAATCTTCACTGCTATCAGTAACAGCATCATTCCAAAATTCATCAATGTTGTCTTTATCCCAAGAATATGGCCTTTGGAATCTTGGAATTTTATAAAATCCACCTTGTAATAATTGTTGGATTTCTTTATCAATACATTGTATTTTCATATATTGAAGGGTTTTTTATGGTTGCTGGCAACGGTGGCAATATGACCAGTGGCGGAATGCGGGCTACGTCATTGTCAACCGTTACAAACCTTGGTGCGGGGCAGAAACTTTCAACCTACCACTGTGCCCGCCATTGGTTATATTGCATGTTGGCATTTCGTTACTTTACTATCTTTTCAACAAGTAAACAAACACTTGTCCCTAATTCATTCAGTAATTCTGTATTCTCTGTAGGCAATACCTTTGCTCTTTTAATAGCTAAATTAATACCAGATTCAAACTTTTCGAATTTGATTTTCTTCTTATTATACCCATCTAATAAGTCAGATAACTCTTTGTCAATGAACCGTCTATTTTTATTGACTTTATCATTGTTTAGAAGAACTTCTTTATTATAGTCTGACGAATCTTTAATATGCAAGAGTAACCAAAATTCAAATGTTGGATTCGACAATGCTAGATTATAACCGTTTTCAACACATTTTTCAATTATAGAATTTAATTGTTCTTCACTCACATTTTGTTTATCCCTATCAACAACCATCCATAATTCATTAGGGTCAATTCCATGTTCTTGCCAATGCTCCTTTCTTTCTTCTAATAAATCCAGAACATGATTAGGATGACTTTTTGTATCTGTATCTTCGAGTTTTTCCAAGCGTTCAACCTTTACAATACTATCTGTATCCATATCATGAATTCCATCAAAATATTGCTCCTCGGTTTTACCTTCACTTGCAATAGAAATAATGTATACCTCTTTTGTGTCTTGACTTTCAGATTCAATAGCTCTTTTACCAAACTCGGTTTTAATTCTTAATCGTCCAGCCATATTTATAAGTTTAGATTTTTGAAACTCTTAAATATTGGAATAGCACCATATCTGCCAATTAAATAATCCTTTCTTATTATTTTATCATTTCTAACTTTAAATTCATCTAAAGAAAAGAGTCTTGATTGGTTGTTTTGTTTCTCAACAAACCATATTTCATCACGCCTTAGTAAGTCAAGGTCAAGCAATAAAGATTCATGAGTTGAAACTATTAATTGGCTTTCATTTGTCTTTGTTAGGTGTAGAAATAATTCAAATATCCCATATGTCAACTTTGAATGTAAGCTTCTATCAAGTTCATCTATTATGAAAACTGAATCAGATTTAGCCATTTCATGTAAAGCAGGAATGAAATCAAATAATCTCTGGGTACCATCTGATTCATCATCAATATCAAATACCACAGGGCTGCCAAGATTATCTAAATGCTCCAGTCCGATTTTCTTTATTTTATACTCATTATTCTTAGTCCTTTTTAATGAGTAGGTTATCCCCTTTATTTCAAAGAGTATTATTTTTGCCTTTTCAATTTTCTTTGTTAAATCTTCCTTAATCTTTTTGGGAATATCAAAACTTTCTAAATCTATCTCCTCGGATTTAATATCATTGATTCCTGTTTGAAATACCTTTAGAAAACTATTAAATGCTTTAGACATTTCATTATCATCTCCAATAAAATTAAGACCAAAGTATTTTGAGTTAGGAAATAGAACTGTTAGCTTCTTATCAAACCAGTTGTATACATTTTTAAAGTCTAACGCTTCTTCAAAATCCTCAATGCTTTTTCTATTTATTTCGCTTAGAAACAATAACCTATCAGAGTTTTGGAAATCTTCACGATAAACATCAAATCTCGTTTTTGTCTTACCAGAAAGAGATAGTCCGATTTCAATTTCATGCTTTCCTTCATCGTTTATGAATCTTTCAAAAACTTTCTTTTCCTTACTTGAACCAATTTCATACAACCATTCTTCTACGATTTTGTTTTCTTTCAAAACACTCGCAAAACCATACGAATAGAATTTATTACCGGCTTTAATTTCATATTGAAAAATGGAAGGTAAATTACTATTTCCATCGTTCAATCTAAAGTGGCAATTTACGGGATTCAATTTCTCGATTCCATTAACTACAACATTTCTTGAAAAATCTATCGCCTTTACAAAATTAGATTTACCAGATGCATTTGCACCGTAAATCACACTTGATTTAAGTATATTAATCCCTGCCTCTTTTTTATAGTGAGAGGTCAATCTTCGTTCTTTATTTGCAATCATTGAGAATTCTGATTTCTTATTAAAAGACAGAAAATTCTCAACATTAAACCTAATAAGCATGTCTTTTTAGTTTATTTTGACCCAAAGTAACGAAAAAATCTCATACGAACCTTTTCTTAGGAATGTTTTTTTGATGCAGGATGTCTCTTTGTAATGAATGCCAACGGTTGCGGTATGAAATGTTGCCGGTTGCGGGTGAATCTCCTGTCAAGTTACACAAAAGTTGAAGCGGGCTACAACACTTGAATAATCGACATCCCCGGCAATTTTTTATACCGCGTGTTGGTGGCTGTGCTATTTTTTTATTAAACTCCATCCCGTTTGTTCTCCTTCTCTCAAGTTATATGAATTATCATTTTTATCGTAATAATACTCATAATGATAATCTTTATCCTGAAAGTTAATCACTTTACTTGGAATATAAATCTTATAATTCAATGAAATCCATGTTGATATCTTTGTGTCATAAATTTCTCCAATCTGTATAAATCTAACTGGCTTACTAAGTATCTCTGATTTGGAAAAAATATCATTTAGACTGAGATAGTCAACTATATATTTATTGAAAGTCTTATTTAGTAAGTTCTTATCAAAGGTTTCAATTTTATCATCAAATTCAAATCTATCAAGACAAACAATAATAGTGTCACGAAAATCAAGTGTGTCCTGATTTAAAAAGTCATTTAAGCATTGGTTAATCAAGTCATATTGTTGAAGTGGGTTTCTTCTATAACTTATATCTTCAATTGTAAAAAATTGATTAAAGTATTGTCGAGGAATTGGAAATGAATCATTTTTTTGGAGCTTATAAGTTACATTATTAATTACTAAATCAGTTTTCACATTAGCTAATTGGTAAGTAAATGTATCTGTGACTGGAGTAACGTATCCTGTAATGGAATCTATAATCACTTTGCGAGCGCAATAATCACAATTAGTCATTAATAAAGTAGCAAAATATTGGTCATTATTTTTGAAAATTTTTCCAGCAAAATAGAAAAATGCACCATCAGAAGCAGAGTATAAAGTATCCTTTTTATGAATATGTATTGGCTCTTTGTATATGAAAATTGAATCGTTGTTGATTAAGAGGTTATTCTTATGATACCATTTTCTCGGTGCATCGTAACATTCCTTTTTACCTTTTGAGTTAATCCAACACATTCTCTCATATCCAATGTAGTATCCATTATCAATCTGGGAGTATGTTTTTATTGATAAAAAAATCAAAAATATTAAGCTGATTCTTTTCATGTGCGCGTCTTTTTTGGCATTGCCACCAACGGTGGCAATATGACCTGTGGCGGTTTGCGGGATTCGTCATTGTCCACCGTTACAAACCTTTATGCGGGCAGACGCTTTCAAGCTACCACTGCGTCCGCCATTGGTTATATTGCGTGTTGTAAAACGTTCTTTATTAATCTTTTATTTCTCCACATCGATTCTTAATCTTGATGTATTTGTCTGGTCTTAAATGCGAGCTGTCAGTTGGAATAGAATATAATCTTCTCCATTTCATTAAGAACTTATCATTGACACCTAAAATCAAAGGTTCTGAATTATTGTCCGCAATCAATATTTTAATATCATTTGCATTTTTCTCTATCGTGAATATTGAATCTGAAATCGTAACTAATGGAGGTGCTCCAAAACTTGTAAAAAAGTCTCTAACTGTTATTTTATCAATTTCTCGAAATGGAATACTTAAAAATCCCATGTCATTTGTCTCATAAATAGTCTTTTCGTTATCAAATAGTACCAGCCATGATAAATATGTAGTATCCTGTTTGTTTTTAAAATTTTTAGGCAATAATCCTATTTGAATATGAATCGAATCAGTAATTTCCTGGCTCTTTTTACATATTATTTTAGTTTCAGTATCAAATATGTATGGGTCAGGATTTAAATACAAGGTATCTTGATAAATAATCCAATTGCCTGTTAATGTTGCAGAACCTAAAATATCTTGAGAATACCAATAAGTAAATCTTCCATCCTCACAGAAATCATATAAGAAACAATCTGGAGCATTGCCACAAATTTCATGTTTATACAATCCAGTTATAGATTTGCTACATGAACTTATGCCAATTAATCCGATAAGTAATATTTTATTCAATCCGTATTTAAATGTCACTTTCATAGTTTGCAGGAGGTCTCTTAAACTGTTTTACAACGGTGGCCTTTAGATTTGTATCCAATTATTTATTAATTTTTCTGTCAAAAGAGAATCTTGGGTGAACCAAAACGTTGGCTAGAT
>JAFGPR010000194.1 GCA_016936095.1 Ignavibacteriales bacterium
ATATATTTCTTTGTTTTTACATCGTATTCTAAAGTTGAATAGACTCTAACTTTTAGATATTCAATATTCTTAATAGGTGCTTCGTAAACAAGTTCCTTTATATCTTTAATATCTATAAGTCTAAAACCTTTATGGATATTAAGTAGCACATTCTCAAATTCCTCTTTAGAAATAAAAACAAACATACCAAAATATTTTAATAATAAAAAAGCTTTCTCACACAGAGAGAAAGCTCAAAAATATGTTTAATAAAAATTTAATCAAAGTCGTAGTTTAATTCCACTACGAAATTCAATCATTTGGAAACCTGACACTTCTTCTAAATCTAAAGCTAAGGTAGCCCATATTGATGCAATTATCATTTTATAATTAGTTGCTAAAGTAAATAGAATATTTTTTGTAATTGGGAAATCCAGATCAAAACCAAAATTAAAACCACCGCTAATATCTTTCAAGTTGAGGGCAATTACTTTTAATTCATCAACTTTCATCATTTTACCAGTACCTAATGAATCGACAAATAATGAATCATAATACTCTCCTCTAGAAAAAGCCCATTTGTAAAATCCAAAACCCAGATTTACATACGTTTGCATAAAATCTAAATCAAAAAGTTTGTACTCTGCTTCCGCAGACAGAGAAAAAACTTCAAGTGACATTTTCAACTTTGGAAGTGGAATTTCAAAAACCTCATTATTCAATTCTGGAACTGTAACTGATTTAAACATAGCATCTTTATTTAAGTCACTGTACTTAAGATATTCAATTTTGCCAATCCACGTCCAATCGTTGCTAACTTGCTCTCCTAAGAAAAAACTACCACCAATTGTTCCATTAAATCTATCACCAAGTCCACCAAAAGGAAGATAATAAGCACCATCAGCTCCAATGATAAATGAACCTTCCTGAGCAAATATTTTTGCGAATGAAAGCAAAACAAATAAACTTATTGTAATTGATTTTAATTTCATAATTTTAATAAGAAAAAGTTAATCCTAATTTTATACTTAATTGATATCTGAATGGGAAGTCGTTGTATCCCAATTCATCATGAGTAATAACAATATACGAATAATTCAACCCTGTGAAAACTTTATACCCATCTGCAAATTCATAATCAATATCAAGACCTGCAAAAGCAGTCAGTGGATTACCGGATTTACGGGGTGGAAAGTTTCTGTAGGTATATGAAAATGTATAGTCAAGTGAAGAAAAATATTTTTCCCAAGTTTCTTCAATATAAAGTCGTTTGAAATAAAAAATTATTCCTCCACCAAATGATGGAATAATATGAACATCTTTAATCACTTCATATTCATAATCAAAATTTAATAGGATTGGTATAACATCCATTTTTTGAAAAGTATTAATTTCAGCAGTTAATCCTGGTATTGCAATTTGGTTATCACGGACAGTACTGCTATATCTCAAATCCCAATAATCCCATCCCCAAGTAGCTAAATCATTTTCCTGATTAACAGTAAATAATTTATAACCACCCATCAATCCAATTGAAAAATTGTCAAACAGATGAAATTTGATTTTAATCCCACCGCCGATTGCATCAGCTTCTTTAATCTCCATATGTTTCTTCAAGTCAGAAGCAAACGCAACATCAGTAAATGTTTCGATGGATTTTAATTTGAATTGTGCATAATAATTATTTGAAAGAAAAATCAAAAGGAAAATAATAAACACAATTTTTATTTTTAATAACCTCGAAATATGTATCATATTTTATTCCCTGTTTAACTCAAGGTTTTTTATTTAAAATATTCCTAATTGTAATGTAAAACGAGTTACATCACCAAGCCGACCATAATCAGAATATGAAAAATCTAAACTAATAGGCATAGAAAGTTGAGGATTAATACCTACACCAAAATTGTAACTTTCTTCATCATAGAAAAATTTATATCCTCCACGTAAAGTAACTATTTCTTTCCAAGATATTTCTGTACCAATATTTATTTTTTCATCAGAATCAGTAGGATGTAATGCTTCAGTTATTAGCGTAAAACGATAATCTTCGGAATACCCACCTAGCACTTCCATCGCAAGACCAATTCTAAGTGTGGCAGGCATCTTGAAAGTATCATGTATAAATTTTGAATCTGTTCCAAAATTTTGTAAAGTTGCAGCTATTCTCAATGAAGATATTCCAGTAAAATAAAGCATTCCAGCGTCAAGTAAAATGTTTGTTGCTTTATAAACATCAATTTTCTCCTGAACATATTTTAATTGAACACCGAAAGAAAATTTATCAGTTAAGGTTTTAGAATAACCAAAACTGAGAGCTATTGCATTTGCATCGAAAGTACCCATAGAAGTAAATACTTTTTGTCCTTCTTCTATTATTGTTCTTGGCATAGTTCCATAATCCAGCATAATAAGTCCGATTCCAAATACACCGAAAGGTGATTTATATGCATAACTGGTTGCATAATTTTTAATATCGACCAAATAAGGTGCATAAGAAACACTTAATGAATGAGTTCTGTTTGTAAAGCCTAATGCTGCAGGATTATGAAAAACTGCATCAGAATTAACATCACTCAAAGCTATAAAGGCTTCTCCTAATCCTGCGGCTCTACTTGATGCCGGTATCTCAAGAAATGTGAATCCAGCAGTTCCATTTTTTTTATTCGTCTGGCTAAATACTACCGAACAAATAAGCAAAAAGATAGTTAAAATTTTATTTACTAATTTCATTTAATTTAAGAAAATTGTTATCAAAATTATTTATCGAATAATTGCAAACTTGCCGAGTTTTTCTCCAAGCTTTGAATCAACATGAAAGAGGTAAATCCCACTTTCAATAAACTGACCATAGTCAGTCACCTGATCCCAACTAACGATTCCACCATCATCGCTACCAACCTCAATTGTTTTAACAAGATCACCTCTTACAGTATAAATTCTAATGGTACAAGGATTAGGAATATTTACAAATTGAATTACATCACCCTGTCCGGGCATCGAACGACCTTCACCAAGAATAAACGGATTCGGTACTACAAGTACTTCACTCAGATTATCTCTAGGTGGCAAGGTAGCAACAAACGGAATTTCTAATCTATTTGCAAAAATTGAAGACTCCATAGGAGGAACATTTGTAATGGTTTGGAATGAACCAACCCAGCTTGCTTTTCCAGCATCATAAGCAGTTAATGCATAATAATAAGATTTTCCAACATCAACCGTCGAATCTACAAAGATATAGGTTGCTCCTTCCAAATAATCCAAATCACCTTTTAATACCGTATCAATTGGAGTCCAGGGACCGATTGGTAAATATTCTGAACGATAGATAACATATCCGACAAGGTCATTAGTTAAATCATCTGGATCCTGAATTTGTTCTGTCTCAGTACCCCATTCTAACACATTTGCAACAAATTGTGATTCGCGGAAATAATCAATTGTAAATTCAGGTGCACCCGGTGGATCAGGATGGTTAAAATTATTTTTATATGTCAATTCAGCTCTTTTAAGTGTTGCTTCAAAATTATCTTTAGAAATTTTTCTTATAACCGACAGATCGCTATATGGCAATACATTAGGTTGAATCGCAATACCATAATCAATACCATCAACAGCTTCAACCAATACAATTTTAATTGAATCCCCAGGTAGTAAATCCCAGGGTCCCAAAGACATCCAAGTCCAAATACGATTTTTACCCATATAAACAGTATCTCTTTTACTAGCAATAAATTTAGGAACTTTAGTTATATCTTTTAAAACCTCGTACTTACTATCAATATCACCAACATTAGCCATCGGCCCACCCCAATCTGCTGAATTACTACCTGCAACCCAACCGTATTGTTTAATATAAGATTCCTGACTATTTTTATTTCTTGAAGCGTATAATAATTTAATACCGACGAAAGCAGGTGCGAGATATTCACCTGAAGGTTCTTGTAATCCTGTTGTTGGATTTGTTACTAAAGGTCCCATAGATGGAGCAAGTCCGAAATCTTCCCTACGGGATAAACCTGTTATTATTGAATTATTAGCATTACAGAAAATACATTTATTATCATAATCAAATTGTAAATTTCTTGCGCCAGGACTCTCATTAGGAAATAATACTGTCCAAGAACGGTTGTTTGAATGCATTCCATAATTGACAAGTGCATAAAAATCAATTAAAGTATCTGCAACATATCTTGGCGGATAAAGGGTTGGATTATCCTGTATCTTTTTATGAATTTCGTCAGCAATGTTCTTGAAAATATATTCGTAGATAATATAATTTTCATCGAGTTTTGAGCCACTCCACTGATGAGCAAGTCTTGTAACTCTTATGGGCATCATTCTTCTTACCTGATATTGATCAGATAAATTATAATTCATATTATATTCCCAGATAGTCTCAATTACCTCTTCACCAACGTTAGGATTAGATTGTAACCAATGGTTTGAACCGTTGGGATACAAATAAGTATGCTTAGTAATAATATATTTTTGAGATGCATCAGTTGAAATAGAAGAACCACCAACTGACCAATCTTCCACGGAAACGACACTATCGTTAGTTCCTTTGCAACCGACATAAAAGCCACCGCTAACTAAATGTGAAGGTGCACCACCAATACTTTCGTTAATAAGTGATGGATCAAAACCAGGCCAGTCAAGACCAATACCTATTCTACGCCAATCACTATATGAAGGTCCTACTTTTGTATAACTTACACTCTGCCAAAGTTTACCACGTTTAAATGTTAATGTTGAAGATTCAACTTGTGCAAGCACAAAACTGTATGAGAAAACCACTAATATTATTAAAATTAAATTTTTCCTTTTCATCTATTATCTAGTTATTTTGTTTTAAGTTTTAATTAACTAATTAAAATCCAACCCCTAAAGTAAAGAACACCTGTCTTGGAATATTAAGATAAGTACGATATGGTGCTACTAAATAACCAAGACGTGTTGGATCATTACCTGGATCAGAATACGTTATATTGTTCTCAACCCAATCAGTTATCTCTTGAGTATCAGCAAGTGGGGTAAGGACTTTATTATCAAAAAGATTCATAACACGAAGACCAAAGATTAATCTTACATCACCTATATTAAGATCCTTATTTATACTTAAATCAACATTTGTTTCGATTGGGTAACGTCTGTTGAAACGAACATCTTGTTGAAGAGCATATTCAGTTACATAAGTAAATGGATTTCCAGATTGAGCAGTATATGTCATACTTATAATCATATTCTCAAAAATTTTTGTACCAAAAATCTCTGGTCCCTCATCCTCTTTGATAAAATACTGAACCAATGCTCTGATATTATGTGTTCGATCCCAAGATGCTAAAAACTCACCGGTATAATCTCGTGTAGCATAACCTCTTGTTCCATCTGGATAAACCCCACTTGCACCGAAAGCACCTGAGGTTGTTTGAGATATTGTGTAGCTCAATCTATAGGACCAGTTCTTTATTGTAATTGTTTCAAAAATTGCTTCTAATCCGATTGTGGAGCCAAAAGTATTATTAGCAAAAGAATTATACCAATAAAGAGGTGTTCCATCGCTTGAAAAACCGGCAGAATACATTCCACTTCCAGTATAGGCAGCAATACTTTGAGAACCTACCTGTTTTGTCCTATCATTGTAATATAAAACCAAATCTAGTCTATGATTGTCTCCAATTACCTGCTGGATACCTACTTCGTAGTTAATTGTCAATTTTGGTTCCAAATTTGGATTGCCAATTGTGTTCCACCCTTTATAAGTTCTTCTTGCAAGTGCCTGACTAAATACAGGCATAGATGCAAAATGACCATAGTGAAATCTGAAAGCTGTATTTTCACCAATCGGGAATGATACACCTATTCGAGGTAATAAAATATATTGTGTCTTTGAATTTTCTGTAGCTGGATCTCCTAATGCCGGTCCATCTGTTCCAGTATAGAGTACATTGAATTTATCAATTGGTACACCTGTCTGATAATTAAATACTTCTGCACGGATACCAAAATTTGCTATCATCCCTTCATATTCCATTCTATCTTGAATATAGAATGATGCACTTATTGGATAAGCTGTGTAATATTCAGCAAAGCCATTCCTTGCAACATAAGAATTAGGTTGGAAACTTGAGTTAACACCATTATTAAATAATTCCCAATAAGCAAGACTTAATCCTGTTTTTAATAAGTTCGTTTCATTTAATTGATTTGTGTAGTCACTCTTCAGGACCCAATTATTTGATCGGTTATCCTGATAATAATTCGTACTGAAACTTTGTGGGGAAAAGAAATAATTATCTTCCCACCAGGAACCGTCCCGTAAGATAGAACCTGCAGGATCATCATAAAAATCTAATCTATCAACCATCATACCGAAACCAGAAAGATATCGGTAAGCAAGTTCAAATTTTTCTGTTTGGTGAGTTAAAATAGCATCAAGGAAAGAACTATTATTGATTGTGTATGTCCAGTTCAATGTTTGCTCAATATTCTGTTCCTCGCGAACAGGATCAAAAGCAATCAAATATTTTTTTGATACACCAGGAGGTGTAAAAGATAATCCAGCATATCTGATATCAGATGAACCTGACCAAATACCACCTTTATACTGTTTAAAACTTCCTTTTAATTTGAACTTGTGTTCATTACTTGGTTGAAAAGTCAAGTTCAAAATATAGTTCTGTGTAATTTGCACTTTCTCAGGGGTAGGTAATCTGGTTGGATTTCTTTTATAC
>JAFGPR010000195.1 GCA_016936095.1 Ignavibacteriales bacterium
AATTAGAATATCTATTATCTGTTCTACCGATTGCTTTTCAACAGGTTGCCCACATGAATGACAAAAGACTTTTCCTATTCTTGCATATAGTAATCTAAGAAAATCATAAATTTCTGTAATTGTGCCAACAGTTGAACGAGGATTAGTTGCTGTAGATTTTTGTTCAATTGATACTGCAGGACTTAAACCTTCAATCAATTCAACATCAGGTTTTTCAAGTACATCTAAAAATTGTCTTGCATAAACAGACATTGATTCAATATAGCGCCTTTGTCCTTCTGCATAAATCGTATCGAAGGCAAGAGATGATTTTCCTGAACCGGATAAACCCGTTATTACTGTAAATGAGTCGCGTGGAATCTCAAGATCAATAGATTTTAAGTTATGTTGACTCGCACCCTTTATTATAATTTTTTCACTATCAAGCATAATAAAAATGAATTTTTCTTAATTTTGAAGAAGTAATTTAATTTTCAAATATAATTAACAATTAAAATGACTTCTCCACTTCAAATAATTACAATTTCTGATTTTAATGAATTTAAATATAAAGAAAAAAAATCTATTTTTATCGGGCAGTGCTACCCTGTTTCAAATGAAAATGATATTGATAATATACATAAGAAGACAAAGAAAAAATATTTTGATGCTGCTCATCATTGTTATGCATATAATTTAGTTGATGGGCAAAATAGGTACTCCGATGATGGAGAACCCACAGGAACAGCAGGAGTTCGGATTTTAAATGCAATATCACATTTTAATCTTACAAATATTTTAGTTCTTGTAATAAGATATTTTGGAGGAACGAAATTAGGTATTGGTTCACTCGGGAAAGCATATTTTTACACAGCGAAAGAGTTACTGGAAACATCAAATAAAATAACAAAATCAAGATATTATAAATTAAAGATCTTCTTCCCTTATGAGTTAAGCAATCAAGTTCACAAACTACTTTCACAACATACAGCGAAAATTATAGATATTTTTTTTTCTCCCCATCCGGGTATTGAACTAAATCTAAAATTCAATGATTATGAAAATTTTTCAGAAAAATTGCAAAAGATAAGTTATAATAAAATCATAACTGAAATAATTAATGATAAAATTTATATTTAAGAATTTATTTTTTTATCCCCAATCCAATACCATCACCTATCGGCAGAATTGTAGAATATAAGGACGTTTCAGATAAAAATAATTTATTAAATTCTTTGACATGTTTTGTCGAGTTTCTGTACATCTCTGGGACTTTCTTAGTAGCAACAAAGCCATACCACAATAAATTATCTATCACAATTACTCCTTCTGTGTTCAATAAATTGAGCGATAAATTAAATTGTTCAATATAATCTTCCTTATCAGCATCCATAAAAACTATATCATATTTATGTCCTAATTTTGGTATAACATTAAAAGCGTTTCCTTCGATTAAATTTATATTATTCAATCCCGATTCTTGTATAAAATTCTTTGCTATTTTTATATTGTCTTTACTTAATTCAATTGTATCAATTATATCATCGGAGCTCAATTTTCTTGCTATTCTTATTGAAGTATATGCTATTGCAGTACCGATTTCTAAAACTTTTTTAGGTTTTTTTATAAGAACTAATTGTTCTAAAAACTCAGCTGCTTTGTAATTTAAAATAGGAATATTTTTTCTTCGAGCAAGTTCCTCCATTTTCAGAATTAATTCATCTTGAGGAATTCTAGTTTTTGATAAATATTTGATTGTGTTTTTCTTTAATATTCCAAACATATAATCTCCTATTTCAAAAACACCATTCTCTTTGTCTCTCTGAATTTTTCTGTCTCCATAGTGTAGAAATAAACACCTGATGTTAGATTTTTGGCAGAATATTTTATAATATATTCACCGGGAGTATAGCTTTTATTAGTAATTTCATTTACTTTTTCACCAAGTGCATTAAATACAGTAATTCTAATATTGGCTGTTGAGGCGACTGAAAATTCTATGTTTGTATTTGGATTGAATGGATTAGGATAATTTTGTTTAAGCACAAATTCTGTCGGATACTCACCGACCTTCAAAGTTTTTGAGAATTTAGATGTTCCGTCATTGTCAATCATTTTCAATCTGTAGTAGCTGAGTGAGAACCTATTTGTATTATCAATAAAAGAATAATTCTGTGTAATGCTACTGTTTCCTTGCCCATAAACAGTCCCAATCTTTTCCCAATTGTAATTGATTGTTTTACTGATGAAAGTTGCACGTTGAATTTCAAATCTATTCAGGTTATATTCTGAAGAAGTTGACCATTTAAGTTCAACCGATGAATTTAATCGATTAGCATAAAAAGTTGTTAGTTCAACCGGTAATGCAGAATCATTTATTGATGCATAAGCATTAATAATCCCCCATCCCATAAGTCTATCAGGGGCAGAACTCTGAGATGCATTATTTCTTAAGACATCTCTTAATATTATTGGTTCGGTATTCGGAGCATAAGATAGAAGTAATGCACATACCCCAGCTGTTAATGGAGAACTGAATGATGTCCCATTTGAATATGAATATGTTGTTGTAGAAGAAATACCGGCGACATACACATTTGAACCCATCGCCATAACGTCTGGTTTTATTCTTCCATCAACTGTATTTCCTACACTTGAAAACGAAGAACGAACTCCACCTGATGTAACAGCACCCACAGAAATCACAGAATCACCATCTGCTGGTGCTCCTAATGTATTATGAGTTTCATGGTAGTAATTATTCCCAGCACTATTTACAACAACTATTCCTCTTGAAACTGCGATATCTGCACCGATTGTTATTCTGCAAGTATTTCCATCCATACTTTCCCAAGTGTAACTTGTATAAGGTGGATCAAATTCTATATATCCTAAAGAAGAATTTATTACATCCGCTCCGATACTGTCAGCCCATTCAGCTGCTGCTATCCAATTATCTTCTTCAACAGGTGTTTCTGTAGGATCTTTTTCAGTCCTAGCAAGTAAGAAATCAGCACCGAAAGCAACACCAATTAATTTCCCTGGTTTATATGCTGCAATTGTGGATAGTACATTTGTTCCATGACTATGACCACTTACATCGCCATCATTATCAACAAAATCCCATTGTGCAATTATGGTTAAACTATCAAAACATTCGTGATTTAATGTACTGAATCCTGCATCATTAACACATATTAGGACACCTTCTCCCGTAATACCTGAATCGTGCAGTGCTGGAACGTTAATCAGATTAAGTTGAGTAAAGGAATTTCCATAATCCAATGAATGCGTCGATTGTGTAAAATTTGTTTTTTGAATTGGCCCTGAATATTCATCCTCAATATCCTGTGACTTTTTTAACTTAGCAACAACATCTAAATTCTTTACAAATTCTAATTTTTTAATTTCATTAATTTGTGACTCATCCACCCAAGCACTAACACCATTAAACCATTTGCTTTTATTTTTAATTTCAACACCGATATTTTTTAATTCATTTAAATATTTTTCATTTACTGGTAAGTCAAAAAAATCCAATTCAAATTCTTTGTTACTTTTTTTTCTTCTTTCAATTGAACGAGGTGCAAGTAGTAATTCAGGTGCATCTGAATATTTATTTAATTCTTTCTCTTTATCATTAAAGAAAATCCAAGTTAGTATTTTTTCCCCATTGGATAACGCAACTGACTTTAATAATCTTGAGGAACATTTTTCTACAGCTAACTGCCCAAAGATTGAACCAGAAAAAATAATAATGCAAATGAATAAGAATATTTTTTTCATTTTATTTAATCAACTACTTTTGCAATTCTTGATAAACGAATAGAACCTAATAAACGAAATATATCACTGAAAGGTATATCGGAATTCCACGACCAAAAAATCATAAAAGGTTGACCGAGAATTTTTTCGCGTGGTACAAATCCCCAATATCTGCTATCTAAACTATTATCGCGATTATCACCCATCATAAAGTAATAATCATCTTTCATAGTGTAGGTATTCTCAATCTTTCCATCAATATAAATTAACGTATCAACAACTTTCACAACCTCACGTTCATAATCCCGATTTATAATTGTTCGAAATATTTCAATATTATCTTTATTTAAGTTAATTACTTCACCAAAATAAGGTACAACGAGAGGACCATAATTATCTCTACTCCAATTGCTTCCTTTAGGAAATATTCGTTTCCATGGGTCATGTCCTATTGGTTCAACAATATTTGGATCTCTATACTGAATTTTATTTGGTACTGGAACTCTTTTACCATTTACAAAAACAAGCTTATCAACAATTTGAACTGTATCACCTGGCAATCCAATGCATCTTTTCACATAACTTAATATTTCAGTAGGCTCCAACTGATCCCTGTCTCCGGGATATTCAAAAACAATTATATCACCTCTCTCTGGATCACGAAAACCGGGCAAAGAAAAATATGGAAGTCGTACATTAGTAAAAGGAATATTTCTGAGTGAAGAAGCACCATATATAAATTTATTTACAAATAAAAAATCACCAACTAAAATTGTATTTTCCATAGACGGTGTTGGTACTCGTGAAGTCTCAACGATGAATGCTTTAATTATTACAAAAACTACAATAACAGCAAAAATTATATCTTTAATAAAAGTAATAATCTTTTCTTTACGGGTTTTTGGTCGTTTCTTTGTTTTTCCCTTTTGTTTGTCTTGCTCACTTTTTTTTGAAAACATTTTTTCCTCAATATTTATTTTTTCTGTAATTAACTAAATCCAATGGCAAAAATAAAAAAATATTTGGTTTTAATCTATGAATTTAATTATTCTACCAAGACGAATTGAACCTATTAAATCAAAAATATCTGAAAATGGGATGTCAGTATCCCACGACCAGAAAATTAAAAATGGCTGACCAATTATTTCTTCTCTTTTTACAAAACCAAAAAATCTACTATCTTTACAATCATCTCTGTTATCTCCCATAAGAAAATAATAATCATTTTTTACCTTGTATGTATTTGTTTTATTTCCATCAATAAAAACTTCTTTGTTTAGCACAGAAACAACATTTTTATCATATTCTCGATTAATGATTATTTGCCATTGCTCTATATTTGTTGCATTAACTTCAAATACAGTCCCTTCTGACGGAACGACAAGAGGACCATAATTATCTTTATTCCAATTCATTCCTTTCGGAAATATATTTTTATCAATTATATTCTTTTTATAGGATTCATTGTTCATATATTTTAAACCATCTGGAATAACCATTTTCTTCCCATTTACAAAAACTAATTTGTCAATAATCTCAATTATATCACCTGGTAAACCGATCACTCGTAAAATTAAATATTCTTCTTTTTCTGGTTTAAGTTTATCCCTATCTCCGGGATATTTGAAAACAACTAAATCTCCTCTATCAGGTTCGGTGAAAGCAGGAAGAGAAAAATATGGTAATGGTACATTTGTAAATGGGATATACTGAATTGATTTAGCACCATGAATAAACTTATTAACAAAAACAAAATCACCCTTAATAATTTCGTTGCTCATATTAATATCTTTAACCTTATAAGCATCTATAATGAGTGGTTTAGCAATGAAAAAGATTAAGAAAATAATAATTGCAACATCTTTAATTATTTTAAGAATTTTTTGTTTCAAACTGATCTGTTTATTTTATACTTTTCAAAACCCTTTCCCACCTGATAGACGAAAAGAAATCAAGAATGTTATCTTTTTCAGGATCTTTTGACCAATAAATTAGAGTTGCTTTCCCAATAATTTTTTCACGAGGTACTAATCCCCAATATCTGCTGTCATAACTGTTGTCAAAATTATCACCCATTACGAAGTAATAATCTTTTTTGAAAGTATATTGATCGACATATTCATTAAATATTTTTACTCCACGTTCGTCAATACTGACTGCATTTTCTCCTATTTCTCGCTCAATCATAGTTCGCCAAAGTTCAACAGTACTTGTATTAAAAATTATTTTTGTTCCTTTACCAGGAACGACGAACGGTCCATAGTTATTTCTATTCCATTCCAAACCTTTGGGAAATATTTTTACTTCAATATACTTAAAATCATAAGATTTAGTGGAATCAACAATTTGATAAAATGACGGATCTAATTTCTCAGAATTTACATAAATAATTTTATTTATAATTTGTATTGTGTCATTAGGACAGGCAACACAACGTTTGACAAATTTTTGTTCTTTTTCTGGTTTAAATTCATCACGATATCCTGGGAATTCAAAAACCAAGACATCTCCAACCTTTGGTTCTTCAATTGCAGGTAATGTGAAATATGGAATTTTAATATTTGTAAAAGGAATGTATTTTGGAGAAGAAGCACCGTAGATAAATTTATTTACAAAAATATAATCACCAGGAATAAGACTATTCTCCATAGATTCTGACGGAATTTTGTATGCCTCTATAAAAAAACATTTTACAAAAATTGCAATCAGAATTGTGTAAAGTAATATTTTTAAGAATCTTTTTATTGTGCTATTCAATTTAAACATTTAATTCTATTCCTCAATTTGAAGAACGGCTAAAAATGCTTCCTGTGGAATATCGACATTACCAACCTGCTTCATTCGTTTCTTTCCTTCTTTCTGTTTTTCTAATAATTTTCTTTTACGAGTAATATCACCACCATAACATTTTGCCAGCACATTTTTCCTTAAAGCACTAATATTTGTTCTAGAAATTACCTTACTACCAATCGCCGCTTGAATAGAAATTTCAAACAATTGACGTGGGATGAGTTCTTTTAACTTGCTGCAAACTTTTCTTCCCCAATCGTAAGCTTTATCCTTATGTACAATTATTGATAATGCATCTACAAAATCACCATTTAATAGAATATCTAACTTTGCAAGGTAAGATTGTTTGTATCCCATTAATTCATAATCAAAAGAAGCATAACCGCGTGAAATGGATTTTAATTTATCATAAAAATCATAAATAATTTCTGCAAGAGGAAGTTCAAATTGTAAATCTGCACGATTGGTTGATAAATAAGTAGTGTTTATATAAGTTCCCCGCTTATCCATACTTAACTTCATCATTCCACCAATATATTCACTTGGTGTAATTATCTGTGCTTTGACATAAGGTTCTTCTATTCTTTCAATCTCTCCGACCGTGGGCATCTCTGCAGGATTATCAACTACTAACTTTTCACCATTTCTTTTATAAACAATGTATTCAACGTTTGGCAAAGTCGTTACTAATGATTGGTTAAATTCTCGTTCCAATCTTTCCTGAACAATTTCGCGATGCAACATTCCAAGAAATCCGCATCGGAATCCAAATCCGAGAGCAGCTGAATTTTCAGGGACGAAAATAAAAGCTGAATCATTCAATCTGTATTTCTCAAGTGCGTCACGAAGATTTTCGTAATCATCTGAGTCAGATGGATATAATCCACTAAATACCATCGGTTTAACATCCTTATATCCCGCAAGACGCTTCTCAGCACCTCTTGGGTAATGTGTAATTGTATCACCAACTTTAGTATCTCTTACATCCTTGATGTTTGAAATTAAATAACCGACATCACCTGCTTTTAATTCTTTTGTCCTGATTTTATTTAACACTAAAACTCCAAGTTCTTCAACCTGATAATGATTATCGTGAGCAAAAAATTGTATTAGTTCTCTTTCTTTTATTGTTCCGTTAAATACACGAATATAAGCAACAGCCCCTCTATATGCATCAAACACAGAATCGAAAATGAGTGCTTGAAGTGGTGCATTCTCATCACCTTCAGGTAGTGGAATCTTTTCAACAATTGCTTCGAGAATTTCCTTGATTCCAATTCTTTTTTTTGCACTTGTTAATAAAATATCATTTCTATCACAACCAATTAATTCAATAATCTGGTCCTGAACATTTTCAACCATTGCACTTGGCAGGTCAATTTTATTTATTACAGGTATAATTTCTAATCCAGCATCAATAGCAAGATACATATTACTTAATGTTTGTGCTTCAATTCCCTGTGCAGCATCAACAACGAGTAAAGCACCTTCACAAGCAGCTAAAGAACGTGAAACTTCATAAGTAAAATCAACGTGTCCTGGAGTATCAATTAAATTTAACTGATATTCACCATCAAACCGTTTATATTTAATTTTTATTGCATGAGATTTTATTGTTATACCCCGTTCTCTTTCCAAGTCGAGACTATCAAGGACCTGATCTTTGCTCTGACGTGAAGTAATTGTATCCGTGTATTCTAATAATCCATCAGCAAGAGTTGACTTGCCATGGTCTATATGTGCAATAATGCAAAAATTTCGTATAAATTTCATAAATCAAAAAATATATTCTTAAAAAGACTTTTATATTTTAAGCTAAAAGATTAGATTATTTGAACAGCATAAGTAGTTTTTTTGAGTTAAACTATTTCGGTTCTATTTATTTTTACCTTCGAGTTTTTGTTTCAAACTTAAAATGTATGGTTCGAGTTTTTCCTTATATGTATAAGTATTATTTCTCTCTGACAAAGAAAGCCAATCTTCAGATTTTTCATATTCTTTCTTTTCATAATATGCTTTAGCAATCGTAAATGCTCCAGAAGGTATAATCCAGTTCTCTATCTTAACATCTATGCTTGATATTTCTGAACAAAACTCAATTGCATCATTATATTTCTTTAATTGATATGAAGATTCACCAACTATATAAAAAGCTAAACCACGATTTTCAATATTTGAAAGCGAATCTGATTTTTCGTTAAGAATATTAAAAGCATCTTTATATTTTCCACTCTCAAATAGATTTTGTGCTTTAATTAGTAATATATCTTCATCTTTAATCTCATTTTCTAATAAATATCCTGATTTTACATTTGCATAGTAGTCATCTGAAATATCTAAATTTCCACTTGATGCTAACTTTAAATGTTTAAGATATTTTATCTTATCTCCAGATATATAATTGCAAATTGCTAAACGATAATTTGCTATGCCAGAATAATTCGGTTCTAATGTCATTTCCAAAAAAGTTTCATAATGTGGAATTGCTTTTTCAAAATCATTTTTCATAAAAGCAATTTGTCCCTTTAAAAAATATGCATAAGCATTTGTCTGAATAAAACTTTTATTATTAAGTTGAATTACTTTATTCAAGCTCTTCTCTGCATCATTTAGTTTCTTTGCTTTTATGTATATACTACCTAGTTGATAATTGAATACAGAATTATTAGGATATTTACTTGTAAGACTTTTAAGAATTTTAATTGCTCCTTTATAATTAGCAAGATAATCAGAATAAATATTGCTCAAATGTAATCCAGCTTCCGTCTTAGAATATTTTCCTTTTGTGTATGTTTTATTTATATAATTCAGTCCCCTGTCTTTATCAGCAGATAGGCCAATCATTGCAAGCCCCCACTTAAACAATCCTGGTACATAACTCAAAGCGTAATCCAAAATTCCAAGGCCAAGATAAGCATCATAAAATTTTGGTTTATCTTCAATTATTTCTTCAAAATAATTTATAGCTATCTTTGTATCGCCTATCGCATCAAAGTTAGGTTCCTTTTGTGCTGATGCTAATACTCTTAGTAAGTGAGTCGAAGCAAGAATATATTTGACATCATAATTATTTCCATCTTTTTCGATAATTTCTTCTGCTTTTTGTAAAGCAAGATCTGAATATTTTGTAAAATTAGAAAATTCATCTTCATCCTTACACCCAATATACTTCCACAAATACATTTGTGCAAGATAATGATAGCCCTGTGGCTTTTCAGGATATTTTTTTATTATATCATTAAATTTTTGTTCGGCTTTGTCAAATTGGAAATTATAGAAGTATTCCAATCCTTTTAATATTGATGATTCGAGTTGTGATTGTGCAAATCCAACATATGAGATTAGACAAAAAATAAGAACGAATTTTATTTTCATTGTTTGCTACTTTTAGTTGTTGAGTAATTATGGGCTGCTTTTATAAATTCTCTAAATAGAGGGTGTGATTTTGTCGCTCGAGATTTTAATTCTGGATGAAATTGACAGCCAACGAACCAAGGATGATCTTTAACTTCAATCATTTCAACAAGCAGACCATCAGGAGACAATCCGCTAATTAACATTCCTTTATCTTCTAAAACTTTTCTGAATTTATTATTTACTTCATATCTATGTCTGTGTCTTTCTGAAATTTTTTCTTTTTTGTATGCTGCACGGGCGAGAGAATTTTTCTGCAAAATGCAAGGGTAAGCACCAAGCCTCATTGTTGCACCTTTCATTGTAATTTTTTCTTGTTCTGGCATAATATGGATTACATCATTTTTTAACTCTGAGAATTCTTCGCTATTCGCATCTTTTATTTTACAAATATTTCGAGCAAATTCAATAACAGCGCATTGCATTCCGAGGCAAATTCCAAAGAAAGGAATTTTATTTTCTCGTGCAATTTGTATTGCACTAATTTTTCCTTCAATTCCTCTTTCTCCAAATCCTCCAGGAATTAGTATTCCATCATATTGTTTAAGATTCTCTTTCTTCTCTTCGTCTTCAAGTTCTTCGGAATTAACATAACTTACTTTAACTTTTACTTCATTTTCAGCCCCTGCATGAAAGAATGCTTCGCTAATACTCTTATATGCATCTTTTGTTTCAATATATTTACCACATATAGCTATATTTACACTTCCCTTAGGTTCTTTAATTTTATTAACAAATTCTTCCCATTTTGCTAAATCAATATGTAATTCAGGAAGTTTTAATTTTTTTAATACAAGCAGGTCAAGATTTTGCTGATGAAGAATGAGGGGAACTTCATAAATTGATTCGCAATCGTGAGCAGAAACAACTGCATCAGAACTGACATTACAAAACAAAGCTATTTTTTCTCTAATTGATTTGGCAATTTTTTTCTCTGAACGGCAAACTAAAATATATGGTTGAATACCCAATTCCTGAAGTTTTTTAACACTATGCTGTGTAGGTTTTGTTTTTAATTCACAAGCTGATTGAATGTATGGTACAAGAGTAACATGAATATTTATAGCATTTTTACTTTTCATTTCAAGTATCATTTGTCGAGTTGCTTCCATAAAAGGAAGACTTTCAATATCACCAACTGTCCCACCTATCTCAGTAATTACAATATCATACTTACCTGTTTTAGCAAGTGCTTTCATACGTTTCTTAATCTCATCAGTAATATGAGGAATGACTTGAACAGTTGCCCCAAGATAATCCCCTCTCCTTTCTCGATTAATTACATCATAATAAATTTGACCGGTAGTAGTGTTATTATCTTTAGTCATATTAACATCTAAAAATCTTTCATAATGTCCTAAATCCAAATCTGTTTCAGCACCATCATCAGTTACATAAACTTCGCCGTGTTGAAAAGGGCTCATTGTACCTGGATCAACATTTATGTATGGATCAAATTTTTGAATAGTGACACTATAACCACGCGATTTTAATAATAAACCAAGTGACGAAGCAGTTATACCTTTCCCTAATGAGGAAACTACTCCACCTGTAATAAATATGAATTTTACTTTCTTTTTGTATTTCATTGTGGACGCAAATTATTTAATAAATTTGCTTACAAAGATAAGAAAAATATTACTACATAAATAATTACAAAGGTATTTTTTATATTTTAATAAATATAATAAAGTAAGTTTTTACTTGAATTTTTTGAAATTAAGTGTTATTATTACAATGAAAGTTTCAATAACTAACTTAAAAACTGGAGG
>JAFGPR010000196.1 GCA_016936095.1 Ignavibacteriales bacterium
ATCCATTTGTCTTTTATCCTAATCCTATTTCTCTCAATTGTATCGATTTTATTAAATGGTATCATGAACGATTTATGAACTCTACTAAATAAAGATTGAGGTAATTCCTTCTCTAAATCTCCAAAGGTTTGAAGTGTCAGGATTTTTTTTGATTCTGTTTGAATATTGCGATAATCCCTCATTCCTTCAATGAAAAGAATTTCATTAAAAGGCACTTTTTCTATTTTATAATCAGTTTTCACAAAGAAAAAATCATTTTTAACTACTGTCTTGTCTGTTATTTGGTTTGATACTTTCTCAACAGCTTGTATAAATCGTTCAACTGTAAAAGGTTTTAATAAATAGTCTGTTACATTAAGTTCGTAACCTTTCAAAGCATACTCACTATATCCAGTAGTAATTATGACTGCTGGCTTTCTTTCAATAGATTCGAGAAATTGAATACCAGTCATCTCGTCCATTTTGATATCCAGAAATATCAAATCAACTGGATGCTCGTTTAAAAAACCAATTGCTTCAAAACCATTTTCAAATGAATGTTTCAAATCGAGATATGGAATTTTCCCGACATATTCCTTTGTGCGTTTTAAAGCAAGGGGTTCATCTTCTATAATTATGCAGCTAATCAATTTTTAAAATTTGATTTTTAAATCAACAATATACCAATTATTTTCTTCACTAACTTTTAGTACATAATTCTCACGATATATTATATCTAATCTTTGTTTAATCAATTTAAATCCTAAGCCACTATCAGTTTCTGAATTTGAATTATCTTCATCAATATGATTTTTGCAATTGAAAACAACTTCAGTTTCTAATACTTCCAATCTAATTGTTATCCCATTTTCAATTTTCTTATTTGTTGCAAATTTGAATGCATTTTCTACAAAATGTATCAAAATCATTGGGGCTATAAATACATCATTGATGTTTCCAATTATTTCAACTGATGCAAATTTATTATTGGTTGTCCTGATTTTTTGTAACTCAACATATTTCTGAATATAGGCAACTTCACTTGATAAGTGAACTTTTTCATTACTGGTTTCATACAATACATATCGTAAAATCCCGGATAATTTCTTTAGGTAATCTGATGCCTTTCGAGGTTCATCAAGTATCAGAATATCAATGTTATTTAAGGTGTTAAATAAGAAATGAGGATTTATCTGTGATTTCAACAACTCCAATTCAGATTTTATATTTTGCTTTTCTAACAATTCTTGTACCGCTTTATTTTTATTCCATTCAGAAAAGAAGCTAAAAAGAAACCCAAATGCAGCATAAATACCTACAAGTGAAATGGAAATGAAATGATTAATATAGTTATTCAAACTTTCATAATTATCTCCTAAACTTGAAAGCGAACCATTATACAAATCAATTACTGACTTTGGAAATAAAATAGTATATAAGGTTAAAAATGATATAAATACAGCAATCCATATTGCTCTAACCTTATTTTTCCTGATTATAATCTGCTTTGAGATTATTAAGCTGCCATAAAATGGAATAGCAAGAGTAAGTAAAACAAAAATTAATTCGAGTAAGATTTTGAAAATTGAAGCAGGATATTGCCCGGCAGCACCAATAGTTGATAAATAACCGAAAAAAAATACTACGTGAAGAAACCACAATACAATTTGGATTATAATACTAATTGACTTTCTCATGACATTTTATTTTTAATTAAACATATCTCAAAAGTCGTTGTATTAAATCCTTTTATAAAATAAGTTCTGCATACTTAAATATTATTACTGCAAAATGGCAATTCGGAGCCACCAGTCAACTTGGGCATAACGGTTGGCAATATGCGGAGGCCGGGATTTCGAAGCTCCAACCTATCAACCCGTTACGATTTTGAGTAAATGTATAAATTACCCATAAACCCCGGCTTACGTATATTGCGTGTTGTACGCTGGCCTTGCTACCTCCCTTCCATTGGGGTTATTAGTCTATCATTATTTTGTCTGTAATTGTATATATCATTCAATTTCTTAGTTAAATCATCTTTATCATAATAATATCCGTTATTTAATACACCTACAATCTTTTTAGTGTTTTCAATATTATCAAGAGGATTTCCTTCTAATATAACTAGATTTGCTCGATAGTTTTCTTTTATCAGTCCCCAATTATTCTGTCCCATTGTTTTTGCGGCATTAACAGTTGCTGTCTCCAATGCTTCAAAAGGAGTTAATCCATTTTCAACCAACAACGCAATTTCATCATGTACCGTAAAACCATGGACATCTTTCATTCCTTGGGAATCTGTCCCTAAGACAATATTAACATCATTTTTATTTAATGCTATCAATATTTGTTTAAACAATTCCAATTCACGTTCAGGATAATCTGAATGCTCGTTATTTGCTTTATAAAACGAAAATGTTTCGGGGTATAAATATTTCATTTCAGGTTTTGAAAAAAATGCTTCTTCATCTTTATTTCTGGCGACAAATGACCAATTACATATTATTGTTGTGGTAACAGAGATATTGTTATTCTTAAGTTTTTTTGCAACGGCGTCTAAACCAGTAGTGTCAATAGTTGCATTATTTAAACCATTTTCTGTGTTATTATAAAATTCAAACCTTAACTCCTCCAAATGCATTAGTTCGTTGAGTCCCCAATTAATGGCCGAATCTAAAGGAACTTGTCGTGGTAAATGCCCTGTCACGTCCATTCCATAATTATTAGCAGCAATGCATAAGTTCTTAAATTCTTTTTGAGTCAAGCTTGAATAAGGTTTTAAAGAATTGTAACCATTTTTTTGAAAGTTGACCACTGATTCCTCCATATTAGTAAAGTCCGTTACAAGAAAAACTTCCTCCCCAGCATATTGAGGAACATCCTTTGACTTTTTTAACGAGTTATAAAATTCTTTAGGTATGAAATCTTTTATAAATGAAACATCATTGATTAAAGGCGTCGTTACAAACAACATAGGGCCTTCCATTTGGTTGTTGCTGATATTTTTGCTCCAATTTAAATATTCCTGACGCCCTGATGCACTTCTAATGCTGGTAACTCCATTTGCAAGATAAAGACCTAAAACGGTAGAATCGTTCCAGAAATGTAAATGCATATCACTCAGGCCTGGTATTAAATATTTTCCGCTTCCATCAATTGTCAAAACTGATTCCGAATTTATTGCAATGTTTTTACCAATCTTAGAAATCATCCCATTACTTAAATAAATATCATAATTGCTTAAAATTCTTTCTTCGTCCATAGGAATTATGGTAATGTTTTTAATCAAGCAATCTTTTTGTCCATACAAATGAACTGTCAAAACAGTTAACAAAATGAGAGATAAAATACGATTCATAGTTCAATTTTTATATTTAACATGTCGCAAATTTATCCTCTGAGAAAAGCATTAAGCTTTTTTTGTTATGAGTTGCATAATTTAGTGACGAGCTGCATTTTCATTTGCAAAAAGGTTTTTAAATTCTTTTATCTTGCTTCTTGAGACAGGTATTGTTTGTTCAATATTTTTAAGACTAAGTTTAAGCCCTTGAGAATCTCCTGAAACTTTTTGTATTTTATGGGTGTTAACTACGTATGAACGATGGCATTTGAAAATATAGTTAAAGCCTTCCAACTCTTTTTCTAATTCAGTTAAACTTTTTCTAACGACAATATTTTGTAATCTACCATTACTATCCTCCCAAAAAACCTTTAAATAATTTCCAAGTGATTCAATAAAACATATCTCTGAGATTATTATTCTTTTATCAAAATCAAAAGGGAAAGGAATTACTATTTCCGTAGATTTATCATCAGCTTTGTTGCTCTTAATCTTTGTCTGGATATCCACTGATAGTGATTCATGTTTTTTAGTGAGATATGATTGATTTAAGTAACTTATCACAATGAAAATAAATTGGCCAAGAATGAATACATATAGAAACATTTTCAAAAAAGTTCCAGCAGACACTTGTGTATTTGGAAAAATCAAATAGCCAATAATTATCATGGTTATGGTTAATGAAATCCAATACCAAATACCAAACAATATGTTCCTGCCAAATGTCCATCTACTCTCATTAAAATAATTGCTAAAAAAATACGGAACTAAAAGATTGTTAATTAAACTAATAATAATTGTACCGAGTCCATATAGGAAAGCAGATTTGAGAATAATATTAAATGGTTCAACTTTCAATCCAAAAGGTTGAAATACAAAGAAAAATGTAAAAACAATAAGTCCCGCAATTGCTATCTGTTTCAATTGCTTCTTTTTATTCAAATCTAGTGGATGTGGTTTTTGTAATATTTTTATCAGTTTATTCACTAACGTATCATTTTGTGCAGGTCGTTCAATAGGCTTGGGTACAACGTTCGATGGTATGGCATCCTGCGGGTTTACGAAGCGATTTCTTATCAGTATACTACATTTCTTTTATGAGCCCCAAACCTGCTTAAACCACTGAAAACTGCATGCGCTATACCATGTGTGCCTGTTGCACAACGCCAAATTAACAATAATCATCGAGACTTTTTAACCTGTTGATAATTGAATGTCATTGTTAATAACGTTGAGGGTTGATTTTTACCTATTCTGCAAGAAATGTGTAATTTGAAACAAAAAAAGGATGCAGGGACAAAAAGATTATACCGAAAAGCTATTCACCATCTTCCACCTGTAAGAAAGGATCTCCAAAAACAACTTTTACCGCCGTTTAAAGGGGGTTCTGGACCTTAACTACCTTTACAAGTCAACCTGTGTTTATTACGGCCATTGCGGGCAAAAGAGCATCGACCCGGTGGTATTCTTCAAGTTGTGTTTGGTGGGTTACCTGGAAAACATCATC
>JAFGPR010000197.1 GCA_016936095.1 Ignavibacteriales bacterium
ATTTTAGGTGCCCCAATTATTCACAACGGAAAACAGATAGGCGATTATGCAATTTATAGGGACATTACTGAAGAAGCAAAATTCAACGAGGAATTATTAGTTCAGAAAACATATCTGGAGGAGTTGTTTAACAGTGCTCCAGAAGCAATTGTCCTGCACGATAATAGTGATTACATTATTAATGTAAATAAAGAATTTTGTAAAATGTTCGGATATTCAAAAGAAGAAGTAATCGGAAAAAAGATTAATGATATAGTTGCATCAAATGAATATAAAGAAAATGCGCGGTTATTATCAAAAATGGTCTGCAGTGGATCGCCTGTTGAACACGAATCTATAAGAAAACAGAAAGATGGTACATTATTCGATGTCTCAATTCTCGGTGCACCAATAATTAGTAACAATAAACAAATGGGTGTATATGCTATTTATAGGGATATCACTGAGCACAAAATTGCAGAAGAAACCAGAATCAGGATACAAGAAGAAGCAAAAATGGCAAGAAATATTCAGATGAATTTTTTACCAAAATCAAATCCAGAAGTTGTTGGTTATGATATTGCGGGGAAAAGTATTCCTGCCCTTAATGTTGGGGGTGATTATTATGATTTCATTTGGATAGATGAAAATCGACTTGTAGTTATTATTGGTGATGTTAGTGGTAATGGTTTATCCGCTGCTATGGTAATGGCAAATCTCCAAGCAACTATTAGAAGTCAAGCTTCCTTTGAGTATAATCCTCAAAAATGTTTAGAGAGAGCAAATAAATTACTATACAAAAGTATTGATTCCAAAACTTTTATTTCTCTATTTTATGGCGTATTAGATTTAAAAACAAATTTATTTCAATATGCTAATGCAGGGCAGGATTTACCAATAAAATTTTCAATCAATAAAGAACCAACCACATTAACAATTCATGGTGTTGCACTTGGATTACTTGAAAATTCAAATTATCAAAATGGAGAAACAATTATAGAACCTAGCGATACTTTGATTCTTTATACCGATGGGATTATAGAAAGTATGAATGAAAAGCGAGAGCAATTTGGTAAGGGTCGATTACTTGAAATTGTTCAACAAAAAATAGAAAGAGCAAGCAAAGAAATAGTTGAAGATATTCTCTCTATAGCAAAAGCACACTGTAAAATTGAAGGATTAAATGACGATATGACAACAGTAATTATTAAAAGAAAAGTTGAATAATCTAATTTGAATCAAATATCATCAATTAATTAAAATATCCATCATATCTTCTTCAAGAGTATTGATTGGTGTCTCGATAATTCGTCCAATCTCATTACCTTCTCTGTAAAATATAAATGTCGGCACAAATTCAATTCCATACTTTTCAATATCTATATCCTGACATTTTTTAACACGATTGACATTTATGAGAGTAATATTTTCTTTATCAAATTCAATAAGAGAAAGAATTTTATAAAATCTTGGCACCTCCCTCCTACTATCGCTGCACCAAGTTGCCATTATAATTGTAATAGTAATATTATCTGTGCTCTCTTTCAAATTTTCAATTGCACTATCTAATGGATTATATAAATCATATCCCTCTGAAAACCATGCTGCAAAATGTGTGTCTGAAAAAGCTTGCATATTGCATAATCCTATCAAAATATTTTGCTTTGCACTATCATCATATACAATCTGATTATAAATTTGTGCAGAAATATTTGTGTAAACTGCAAAAAATAAAACTACAAATATTTTCATCTTTTCTCCTTATTGTTTTCATTTCTAATATCAATACCCCAGTGAAGTTTATTCCTAAGCGTATTGAAATAATTTGTTGATTTTGTTTTTACTAACTTTAATATTTTTTTACCTTTGTAAATTTCAATTTTTGCAGGTGATTTAAAATAATCAACACGCTGCCCATCACAACTTATCTGAACATTCTCATAAGCAGATAAAATCTCGATTGTGATTTTTTGGTTATCCGATAAAACCAAAGGACGCATATTTAAAGTATGCGGTGAAATTGGATTTAATGAAATTACATCTGAGGTCGGTTGGATAACGGGTCCACCTGTAGAAAGAGCATAGCCAGTTGAACCTGTTGGCGTTGCAATTATTACACCATCAGCAGAAAACTCTGTTACATAATCATCATTAACTGAAACTGACATCTGTATCATTTTGGGGTATTTCCCTTTTTCAATAACAATATCATTAATTGCAAATAATTTTCTATTTCTCTCGGTTAAACAGACTCCCTCAAGTGTCATTCTTTTTTCAATTACAAAAGTCCCCTGCTTAAGATTCTTAAATAATTTACTTATATTATGAACATCAAACTCAGCAAGAAATCCTAACTTACCAAAATTTATTCCAATTAGTGGTGCATTTGTATTTCTTGCTTCGTAAGCTGTCTGCAACATAGTTCCATCTCCACCAATGGAAATAATATAATCACAATTTTTTACTAATAAATTATGAGAAAGAAATTCAAATTTCTTATCATCAATTTTTAATTTTGATTTGAAGTCAGTCAATCTATCACTTAGTATAAAGTCAAATCCATTTTTAATTATTTCATCAATAATTTTCTTTACAATAACAATAATATTTTCTTTTTTCATATTTGGTATGATTGCAAATTTCATTTCATATCACCTTTGTATTGTAATTCCCAAAGTTTAGAATACTTAGTAAATACATAAGAAGAGGAAAAACATGCAAGAATAAATCCCCGCATTCCATCCAAAAAACCTAATTTTAAAAAATACATTTTTATAAACATAAAAATCGGCCGAAACAATAAACCAAGAAATGAAACAGATCTATTTTTGATTTTTAATTCTTGTGCAGCAAGTGTTGTATAACGGTTAAATTTTTCAAGATAATGATGAATGTCAGGATCGGTAAAATG
>JAFGPR010000198.1 GCA_016936095.1 Ignavibacteriales bacterium
AAATAATTATCGTTCAGTAATGATAAATTATAATCCTGAAACAGTTAGTACGGATTATGATATATGTGACAGACTATATTTTGATGAGTTATCATTTGAAAGGGTGATGGATATAATTGAATTGGAAAATCCTAAAGGTGTGATTGTTTCCACCGGTGGACAGATCGCAAATAAACTAGCAATGAAATTACATCTACAAAATGTAAATATTCTTGGTACATCACCTGTTTCGATTGACAATGCTGAAGATAGATATAAATTTTCTAAATTGCTCGATAAACTGGATATCGATCAACCGAAATGGACTGAAGTATCATCAATATCAGATGTTTATAAATTCGTTGATAATTTGGGATTTCCGATTTTAATACGACCTTCTTATGTACTTTCAGGTGCGGCGATGAATGTTGTTTCTAACAAAGACGAACTTGAGCACTATTTGAAAATTGCGGCAAATATTTCCAGCGAATATCCTGTTGTGGTTTCTGAGTTTATTCAGGAAGCAAAAGAAATTGAAATTGATGCTGTTGCAAAGGATGGTGAAATGCTAGCTTATGCGATGACAGAACATGTCGAATTTGCGGGAGTTCATTCAGGAGATGCTACAATTGTTTTTCCACCTCAAAAAATTTATTTTGAAACAGTTAGAAGAATTAAAAAAATTGCACGACAAATTGCTGAAGCATTGAAAATTTCAGGTCCATTCAATATTCAATTTCTTGCGAAAGACAATGATATTAAAGTTATTGAATGTAATTTACGGGCATCAAGAAGCTTTCCATTTGTTTCAAAAGTAATCAAATCTAATTTTATTGAGATTGCAACAAAGGTGATGCTCGGAATAAATGTCGAAAAACCAAACAAATCAATTTTTGATATAGATTATATTGGAATCAAAGCACCACAATTTTCATTTTCCCGATTACAGGGTGCCGATCCTGTACTTGGCGTTGATATGGCTTCAACTGGTGAAGTTGGCTGTATTGGCGAAAATTTTTATGATGCAATATTAAAAGCAATGTTAGCAGTTGGTTATAAAATTCCAAGGAGAAATATCTTACTTTCAACTGGACCAATGAAATCGAAAGTAGAGTTAATTCCAAGTTGTAAAATTCTATCAGAAAAGGGATATAATTTATTTGCAACAAAAGGAACTTATGAGTTCTTAAAATTAAATGGTATTGAAACAACGATGCTTCACTGGCCTGATGAGGATAAAAAACCAAACACCCTTGAATATTTACGAAGTAAATTAATTGACCTTGTTATTAATGTCCCTAAGAATTTAACTCCATCAGAATTATCAAACGATTACCATATTAGGAGAAGTGCTATTGATTTTAATATTCCACTTATAACAAATACAAGATTGGCTATAGCTTTCATCAAAGCATTTTGTGAGATGACTGAAAATGATATATCAATAAACAGTTGGGATGAGTATTAAATTCTAAACTCATATTTAAAAACAATTATTCCTCAAAATATTCATTGCCTTTTATATCAATGAAACCAAATTTATCTCCAACTTTGACTTTTGCCAGTGAACCTTCAAAACTCCATGCTTGGTCGTATTTAAATTGAATTTTGGTTTTCCCTTCTTTGTCAATATAGCCATATTTCGCACCAACTTGGACTGGTGCTAATCCATTTACAAATGAACCTGCATCAATATATTTAAAAGGAATAATTTTCTCACCACTGATATTTACAAAACCTATTCTCCCATTTTTTTGGACAGGTATTAATCCCTCTGAGTTATTACCAATAAAACTATATTCTGTTGGAAAAATTTCTTTTCCATTTCGATCAAGTAAACCAAGTAATCCATTTAACTCAACTTCAATAAATTCCTCGTCTGTCAAAAATACTTGGTCATAGATTGCAGAAACAATTTGTTTCCCCTCCTTATTAATACATCCAAATTTTTCATTTATTATAACTTCTGCTAATCCATTTTTAAAAGAGAATGCTGCAAAATAATTAAATGGAATTATAGTTTCATTTTTATCATTGACATAACCAAAAACAGCACTTGTCCCACTTTCGATTGCAACGGGTGCAAGTCCTTCTGAATATTTACGTGCCTCGAGATAATTGAATGGAATTACAACTTCACCTTTTTTATTAATATATCCATATCGCCCTCTCAACATTACGGGAGCGAGACCATCACTGAAAGAATCAGCGAATTCATACTGACAAGAGATTACTTCATTGCCAGTCTTATCAATGAATCCATATTTCCCGTTTAAAACAACAACAGCCATTCCGTCTTGGAACTGATATATTAAATCATATTTACATTCAACAATTTGCTTTCCGTTACTATCATATACACCGTGCTTTTCTTGAACAACATCACCCAAAACTACATTTACCATCCCTTCACTAAAATGACCAATATCATCAAATTTTACAGGAACTATTTCTACTCCATTCTCACCAATGTATCCGAATTTTTTTTGCATTTGTACTTTTGCTATTCCGTTGTTAAATGGATTTATGTAATCGTATAAAGGGGTTAATTCTTTACCTTCGGTATTAATAACACCCCAAATATTCATTTCCATAAATCTAGCAATACCATTTTGAAATGGCTCTACATAGTGATATTGAAATGGAATAACTTCCTGTTTTTGTTTGTCAACATATCCCCATAATATTCCTTTCCGATAAGGTATCAAATCTGGTAAATCTTGAGAGATGAATAAATCAGTTAAGATAAAAAATGCTATGAATGTGGTTAGAAAAAACACCTTGAGAAATTTCATTGTTTACTCCTTAAAATATTCAAATTAATATTTCAATATTAATAAATTTTTCATTTTTTTGAAGGATAAATTTTTCCAGCAAATCCACCGCCTATATACATACTAATATTCATTTTGTCATTTTTAGAAATTTGCTTTACAATCTTTTGATAGTCAGAAGCATTTTTCTCAATATTTAGCCCGTCTTGAAAAATTTCAATTTGATAATCACCTTCATCTAAAAATGAAAAATCTAATTCAAGAGTTCTTGAAGTTGAATTTGTCATTCCGCCAACGAACCATTCTTTTCCATTCCTTTTTGCCATTAAGATATATTCACCTAATTTTGCATCAAGCACTATTGTTTCATCCCATACAACGGGAACTTTAGAAACAAATTCGGTGCACTCTTTTTCATTTAGGTAATTTGAGGGGCTATCAGCAAGCATCTGCAATTGGCTTTCATATATTACATACATTGCTAATTGATGACAGCGAGTGCCAATACTCATTGGACTTGAAAATGATACTTGAAAATTTTCCTTGTGTGCATTCAACATTGCTCCAGGAGTGTAATCCATATGTCCAGCAACCATGCGAATAAATGGAATTATTAAATTATGTTCGGGTGTAATTTTATCAGACCATTTTAAATGCTCAAGTCCCATCACACCTTCTCGTGATACAAGGTTCGGAAATGTTCTCCTCAGCCCTGTCGGTTTGTATGCACCATGAAAATCAACTAATAATTTCCTTTTTGCAGCTTCTTTGCATATTTTCCAATAATAATTTACCATCAATTGATCATCTCGTTGCATAAAATCAACTTTAATTCCTTTGACTCCCAATTTCTCAAACCAGTCAAGTACCTCATTTAATTGGTCATCCAGGGTTTTCCATACAACCCAAAGAATTATTCCCACTTTTTTTTCTTTTCCATATTTAATTAATTCTTCAAGATTAATTTCAGGATTTACATCAAAAAGATTTCCAAGATTATACCATCCTTCGTCCAAAATTATATATTCAATTCCATATTTCGAAGCAAAGTCAATATAGAATTTATAAGTTTTATTATTTAATCCCGGCTTAAAGTCAACATCAAATAAATTATTTGCATTCCACCAATCCCAAGCTACTTTACCAGTTTTAATCCAACTCACATCTTCTAATTTATTCTCGCTTGCAAGTATGTAGACAAGTTGATTTGTCAACAGATCTTTATCTTCTTTGGAAATCGCAAATATTCTCCATGGAAAGGACCTTGTTCCGTTTGTCTTAGCAATATAACATTCTCTTTTTGTAACCTTTACATTTCTGTCATTTATTTGCTCAACTTTTTTCGGATATTTGGGAAAGATTGCCTC
>JAFGPR010000199.1 GCA_016936095.1 Ignavibacteriales bacterium
ACTGAATTTCTTAACGCTTCACCAATCGAGCATAAATAATAATCTGCTAACCATTCATAAAATTTGTAAGTCTTTTCATTAAATATTGGTCTATCATCAAGCACGTCGATTATTGATTTTATTTCTTTTGTGTATTCAGTTTTGTTGCTAATGGAAATAACAAAACCTGTTAATGTTCTTTTTGCGAATGGAACAACAACCCGAACACCAATATCAATTTGAGGTTTTAAATTATGAGGTACGGAGTATGTAAATAGTTGTCTGAACTGAAATGGAATTGCTACTTGAACAAAAAATTCATCTCGTATTTTCGGTTTTTTAGCCATTTTTAATTAACAACAGAATTTTCTTTTAATGTCAATGTCTGATTTTTCGTATCAAGTTTTGCTTTAACACCAAAAGGAATTGTAATTTTATTTCGAATGTGTCCGAAAGACATCCCATACATTACGGGTACACCCAAGTTTTGTAATCTATCAAACAACACCTGACTTAACGAAAATGATTTTTCGTAAGATGGGTCTTCCTCTTTTGACTCGCAATCTCGAAATACACCTAGAACAATACCCTTTACTTTTTTCATCTCACCTGACAAAATTAATTGCGTCAGCATTCTGTCAATTCGATAAGGTTCCTCTCCTATTTCTTCAAGAAATAGAATTTTATTTTCAAGTCCAACGAAATATGGAGTGCCGACTAAAGCAGCAACTATTGAAAGATTTCCACCAACTAAAATTCCTTCTGCAGAACCAGATGTAATTACATATTTTTTATATGCAGAATTTGTTTCCTCATTTTCTTCAACTGCACTTTTTATTACCAAAGAATTTCTTTTTTCCATCACTGTTTTCTTTAAATAATCAAGTGTATAATCATTCATTGATGAGATTCCAACCGGTCCATGGAAACAAACAAGACCTGTCTTTTGGTAAATTCCATACAGCAATGCAGTAATATCACTGAAACCGATAAAACATTTGGGATTATTTTTGATTAATTCATAATCCAACAAATCGAGAATTCGCATACAGCCATAACCGCCACGTGCACACAAAATACCTTTAATGTTTTTATCAGCAAACATTTCGTGTATATCATAAGCTCTTTGCTCGTCATTCCCAGATAAATATCCGTTTTGTTCAAGAATGTATTTCGAATATCGAACCTTAAAGCCTAATGTTTCTAAATTAGCTATAGTCGAAACTAATTCTTCGTTTGTTATATAACTTCCTGGTGCAATTAAACCAACTGTATCACCAGCTTTAAGTTTCTTTGGTTTAATAACATTCTCATCACTGATTAATTTGGATGCCATTAACGATTTCACCCCAACAGCAGATGCAATCGTTAAAGTTGCTGAATTCCTAAGAAATTTTCTTCTATTCATATTAATCTATATTTAATTAATTTTAACCACTAAAATCCCTCAAAGCATTACATAAGAATTATTTGCTTTGATATAAAATTTCTCCACCAATAATCGTATATAATACTTCTGTTTTCGGTATATCTTCATCCGAACAAGTGAGTAAATTATTTGACAACACAATAATATCAGCCAATTTCCCTGGTGTAAGAGATCCTTTTATGTTTTCTTCAAACGATGCATAAGCACTATTAATTGTATATGATTCTAATGCTTCCATTCTTGTCATTTTTTGTTCGGGAGTAAATTCAATTCCGTCGGACATCTTTCTTGTCACAGATGAATAAAAACATAAAATCGGACTGACCAACTCAACCGGTGCATCTGTTCCATTGCAAATTATTGTTCCTGCATTTAACAAATCCCGCCAAACATAACTTTCTGCTTTTCCCCTTTCTTCTCCCAATCTTTTTACAATATAAGGTCCATCAGAAGTTGCATGACATCCTTGCATTGATGCAATTACTCCAAGCTGAGAAAATCTATTTATCTCATTTTTTGCAAGATGTTGCGCGTGTTCAATACGCCATCGTAAATCTTTTTTGTCGGGGTGTTGCTTCATTACCTTTTCATAAATATCCAACATTTCCTTATTGCCTCTATCACCAATCGCGTGAGTGCATAATTGAAAATCGTTGTCAATAGCAATATTCGCTGTCTCTTCTAAATATTCTAATGAAGTAACATTAATTCCAATATCGGTTGGTTTGTCGTTATATGGTTCAAAAAACCAAGCGCTTCTTGAACCTAATGCACCATCAATAAATTGTTTTATTGCCCTAACAGTTAAATGATTATTGGCATATCCAATAATTTTATAATCGGCGATTTTTTTATTTAGATTTTCATTACTTTCATAAATCATAACACTCATACGAACATTTAACTCATTTTTATCATATAACTCTTTATATAAATCAATTATATCAAAACTACTTGAAGCATCGGTAACTGATGTTATTCCATTTGCCAGACATTCCTCATCAGCAAATTTTAGGATCTGAATATCTGTTTGTTTAATTTCCTCTGGACTTCTTTTATCCAAGTATTTATTATAAGCATAATAAATTAACGAACTAGCATCTTCTTTAAATACACCAGTTGGATTACCATTTTCATCTTTTACAATTTCACCGCCAGGTGGGGTAACAGTTTCATTTGTTATTCCGGCAAGTTCCATCGCTTTTTTATTAGCAATAATAGCGTGTCCGCTTGCATGGGTAAGTAGTACAGGATTATCGGGACTTACTTTATCCAGTTCCTCGCTTGTAGGAAAACCATCAACACTTATGTAATCAACCTCTTTCCATTTTTCCTGATGCCAACTTCTACCAATAATCCATTCTCCAGGTTTTTTATTTTTTACGTCATTTGCAACAATATTAACAATATCGCTCCAGTATTCCGCGTCACGCAAATCTAACTTTAATTTTAATGCACCAAGGCTATAGAAATGAAGATGGCTATCATAAAATCCTGGCATTACAAATTTACCTTCTAAGTCAATTACTTCTGTGTTATCACCGATAAGTTTTTCAATTTCCTCTGTCGTTCCGACAGCAAGGATTGTATCGCCTTGAATTGCAATTGCTTCTGCCTCCGGATAATTTTTATCTATAGTTGCAATTTTTCCATTCAGTAAAACAAGATCAGCTCCTTCTTTTGAATCGCAAGAAAAGAGGACAACACTTATAAAAATTATAAACATTAACATCAAGAATGCTTTTAAATAATTCATTTTATCTCCAAGTAAATAATTATTTTAATTTTAGAAATTTTAATATGGATAAAATATATAAAATAACAACGATAATAATCCTAATATCCACATACCAA
>JAFGPR010000200.1 GCA_016936095.1 Ignavibacteriales bacterium
ATAGTTGGCAGTCAATGTATACTTTTGATGTAAATGGGAATTGCACATTCGGAGAATTTAACAGATGGATTGGTGGCAGTTGGCAACTCTCAGACGATATATTGTTAATTTACTACAATAATCGCACAAATATTATTTCTTTTTATGCTAACACTGTATCTGTAACCTATACATCCTTTACGAACATTCAAGATGATAACCTCTTTCCAAACAAATTTAGTTTATCGCAAAATTATCCTAATCCATTTAATCCATCTACAATTATCAGTTATCAGTTGCCTATAATTAGCAGGGTAACAATAAAAATCTTTAATGTAACGGGACAGGAAATATTAACTTTGCTTGATGAAGAGAAATCACCCGGAGTGTATAATATAGATTTCAATGCGAGCCAACTCTCGAGTGGCGTGTATATTTATCAGATGAAAGCAGGTGAATTCACCCAATCGCAAAAGATGATTTTAATAAAATAATCTTCGATAATTTTTAAGCCCTCTTGTGAGGGCTTTTTTATTCTGCAAAATAAATTTATATTTGTTATAAAAATTTACTCCTATTATAACATTATAATTTAACTTACATATATAATTACTTTGTCATATTGATTCCGAATTGTCAGAAGAAATATCTATTATTTTTAATAGGTTTGATTCTTTCCCCAATAAATCGGGGTCAGAATGAGGAGCTTTGCGTAATATGAGTTCATAATTTAATTTTTAATATGAGTTTCGTATGAAGTACATTACATTTTGTTCTTGTTTGTTATTTATTTTTTTTAGTAAGTGCCGCAATTCATCAACAAGGGATAGTCAAGAAATCGAAAATTCAAATTCAGAAATAATTAATATTGAATATCATTATAGTTCTCCAACACTGCCAGAGCCATAAAGTTATAGTGTTGTTATAAAAGATTATGAGGTTCTATTTAATGATAAATGGAAACTCTGAATATGAACTAATAAAGACATTATTTCAGGAAGAATATTCTGAATTATTGAAAATATGCAAGCATTTAGCATTTGATTGTTTCGAAGGGAAAAACTATTACGACGAAAGCGACTGCGACGGCGGTTATTTAAGTGAATTACGAATTGTTGCAAATGAAAATACTATTTCAATAAACGCAAGGAGTTGTGCTGAATTTGAATGGGAAAATGAATTTTGGAAAATAGTAAATAAAATTGAAAGATATAAATAAAATTATTGAACAGAGAGGTATTTAATTATTCAAATTTCTTTGTGACCTTAGCGTTGAGATTTTGAGCTCTCTGTGGTAAAATAAGGAAATTACAAATAACATTTTTTTATCTGCGTAAATCTGCTAAATCAGCGTCATCTGCGTTCTATTCTCTCCTAAAGCTTTGCTAAATAATACATACATGTTTAATATGGTAGCACAAATAAATATCTATAAAATTTACTAAAGACACATTTGAAAGTAGTTACAAATAATGATATTGCCAACCCTAATTTGAGTGCTTTTTTATTTTCAATTTTTCTTATTTAATTTTTTATAATATCTTTAAATTATTATTTCAAAATAATTCTTATACTATTATGCAAGAACAAATTCAAGAAATATTAAGTTCAATTAGTGACTTCGTGTGGGGTCCTCCTATTCTTATACTTTTAGTGGGAACAGGTATTTACCTTACATTTCTGTTAAGAGGATTACAGTTCAGAAAATTATTTCATTCACTTTGGTTAGCACTTGTTAAGCGAAAAGACGACGGACATAGTCCAGGTGATATAACCCACTTTCAAGCATTGATGACTGCCCTTGCTGCAACAGTAGGAACAGGAAATATTGCTGGTGTTGCAACTGCAATTGCAATTGGTGGACCAGGAGCACTATTTTGGATGTGGATTACAGGACTATTCGGAATGGTTACAAAATATGCCGAGGCAGTACTAGCAGTAAAATATCGTGAGGTTGATGAAAACGGTACAATGTCCGGTGGACCAATGTATTATATCTCAAAAGGATTAAAACAAAAATGGCTCGGTGTTCTTTTTGCTATTTTTGCTTCAATTGCCGCCTTTGGAATAGGTAATATGGTTCAGTCAAATTCTGTTGCTGATGCAGTCCAGCATACATTCAACATTCCTACAGAAATTACCGGAATAGTTTTGGCAATTTTAACGGGAATGGTAATTTTAGGGGGAATAAAATCAATCGGACGGGTTACTGAGGTGATTGTTCCTGTTATGATAATTTTCTATATGCTAGCAGCTATTTTTGTCGTAATCATTCATATAGAATTTATACCTCACGTATTTCAATTAGTTATTACCGAAGCTTTTACTGATACCGCAGCAGCAGGTGGTTTTGCAGGAGCGACTCTAATGCTGACAATCAGGATGGGAGTTGCCCGTGGTGTATTCTCAAACGAATCAGGATTGGGAAGTGCACCAATTGCTGCTGCTGCTGCTCAGACAAAACATCCTGTGACACAGGCACTTGTTTCAATGACTCAAACTTTTATTGATACTATTGTTGTTTGTTCATTTACAGGATTTGCAATACTCGTAAGTGGAGTTTTGGAAACTGGTGCTACTGGGGTACCTCTAACTTCAATGGCTTTCAGGACTGCTTTACCTGGAGAATGGGGCGATATAGTCGTTTCATTAGGAATTATTTTCTTTGCATACTCAACAATTCTCGGGTGGTGTTATTACGGTGAAAAATCTGTAGAATATCTACTTGGCATAAAATCAATTAAACCATATAGATTAATTTTCGTTATTGCTGTATTCTTTGGTGCGGTTAGTAACCTAAATCTTGTATGGACATTTGCAGACATAATGAATGCTCTTATGGCCATTCCGAATCTTATCGGGCTATTAGGTCTGAGTGGTGTCGTATATTGGGAAACGAAGAATTATTTCAATCGGAGTAACAATAAATTATAAAATTATTAAAAAAATATTTTAATATATCCAAGAAATATTTTATCAGTAAATCAAAAAAAGGACACTGAGTCAGTTATACTGTATCAAAGTGTCCTTTATTAAAATATAAGAATTTCCCTTTACTTTTATGATTTAATCCTCTTTTACTACTTCCATTAATTTCGTATTGTTCACACCAAGAATAAAATAAGGATTTTGAGAATCTGCTCTTTTCATTACAACCCAATATGGTTGATCCAGAATAAAATTTTTCGACTCTTTAACGGATTTAGTTAAAACAATTACTGCCTCGTTTTCGACACGTGCTCCTTTTTCGTCCATATCGAATTTTATGTTTTCAAACATTTGAGATATACAATAACCTTCAAAACCTTTATTAGCAACACACTTTCCGACTAATTCCATATAATCCCTACGATAATCCAAATGCAATTTAGGAGCTTCAAACTTGTCAGATGAACCAATAACCGAAAGATCATTTTTATTATATAAATTTATTTCTGCAACCACTTCTTGAGGATCATTCATATTGTAACCTTTGGCCAAAATCAGTTCGTCACTATTATCTTTCAGTTTCAATTTAATAATAAATTTCTCGTCGCTTGCGTATTCAATTATTTCAATATTTTTCTTCTGCTCTTCGCTTTCAGCACAGAATCCTTTTACCTTCTCACTGTTGAAAGTTACATCCGCTGGTTTGAACATAACAACATATTCCACTTCTTTAAGAAAATAAGCATACGAAATAATATCCTCTGGACCAAGGTTTATATCTAAATCAGCAAAACATTTTTGGGGAAATTTTTCTTTTGTTTCTTTATTAATTAAATCAACAGTTCCCTGACCATATCCGCTTTTAATATAATAACTGGCTTCGTCCAAGTCGTTTTTTGTGAAAACAGGATTATTTAACTTATCTGCCATTTCCAATGCAATCGAATCATCGGTTTCCAACTCCAACTTAGCCTGCAAGATATTTTCATTAAGTTCATTCCAAGCCAGATTCATTGCACCGCCCCAGACGTAATTGCCGTTATAATCGCTTCCGAGATAATTCCCGGAAATACTAGTCTTAGTGTCTTGTGGTGTGGTAGTTTTATTTTTTCTTTGTTCACAATTAGACAAGAAAAACACAAGTGCAACTAATAATGTTGCAAATAATAACTTCTTCATAGATTTACCTCCTTAAAAAAAATAAAATAATTTGTTTATTAATATATCAAAAAAATATCACTGATAAAATCAAATTACAACAAGTATTGATCCTGACAAGCAGTGCTGCAATACTAATATTTCCTTCATTCCGAAAGAAATAAACAAATTAAGAGTTTCTTTTTTTGCATATTTAAAAATTTCCACTGTTATATATCGGTTCGTCTTTGTTAAATACAAATAATTTTAAAAAAACCAAATTTTTTAAGAAATATTAATAGATTATTTTTAAAAGTAATTTTTTAAAATATATTTTCTAATTTTCTACTACAAAACTCTTGTAGACACAAATTGTAAAAGTTTATTGTAGAAAAATTAAACATTTTAGTTAGACGAGTTAAAAATATTATTATCAGAGGTTAAAATGGATAGATATTTATACTTTTCGATAACACCTGAAGCTTTGATTTCATCGATGTTGCCTCCCGAAGATTACGGCAATTATCTTGCAGTTGGGACGAAAAAACGTACAAGAGGACAAGCAATTTTTTTTGAAGTTGATCCTGCCAAGATAAAAAAACATTTTCCTTTGCAATACATCGAAGAAAGATGTGTCCCACATTCAGATGGTAGGCCAAAAGCTTCCGTATACCTGTCAATCTACAGGGTGTTGGAGCATTTACCAATTGATAGTCTGAAAAATCTTTATCTAACAACTGACGATGGCAGAGTATTGGAAATAGAAAAAACTGAATATACAAAGCATCACGAAGATAAATTGCATTTGTATCAGGAATTTTGTCCAGTAACACCGCGAATAGCCAGTTCATTGAATCCAATCGAATTCTTAAAATTGATTACCGATATCACAAAACCTATCTCAGTTCCTAAATTAGTATTTGTCGAATTGCAGCTGGATGAATTAGCTCACGAACCACAGAATGGTAATGTTGATAATTTGCCATATCCTAATATTGATCACCTAAGAGATTGTCTAATCGGATTAAGGAAAAAACCAGATACACCAACTAAAACAGTAATAAGATTCTTCCAGGGTGATTTGCTATTCAGAACCTGTAAAAATGGCTTCTTTGTCGGCGACAAGAATAAATATTTGTATTATCCATTTCCATCTTTGGAAGATTTACAAAATAAATATTATTCATGGTGGCGTTCTGCTCTTACTCTAGGATTTCAATAAAATTAATTACTCATATTCTGTAATAGGAGAGTTAAATGTTCAGTTCCATATTTTGGTTAATACCTGTTAGTTCAATAATTGCTTTGTCTTTTGCTTATCTATTTTTCAAACAGATGATGAAAGAAGATGAGGGAACCGATACGATGAAAAAAATAGCTTCATACGTTAGAAAAGGAGCTATGGCATATCTTAAACAACAATACAAAATTGTTGTTCTGTTTTTCCTTATTATTACAATATTGTTTATAGTACTGGCTTACGTTTTCAATTTACAAAATCCGTGGGTGCCTTTTGCATTTATTACAGGTGGATTTTTCTCTGGCTTAGCAGGATTCTTCGGAATGAAGACGGCTACTTATGCTTCCGCTCGAACAGCAAACGCTGCAATTAAATCACTGAATAGAGGACTTAAAATTGCATTCCGAAGTGGTGCCGTTATGGGATTGGTTGTTGTCGGTCTCGGATTGCTAGATATTTCAATATGGTTTATTGTTCTTAATCAATTTTATCCGATTTCCGAAATTGATGGTCATAATATGATAATAATTACAACAACAATGTTGACATTCGGAATGGGTGCTTCTGCTCAAGCACTTTTCGCAAGAGTTGGTGGAGGTATTTTCACAAAAGCAGCTGATGTCGGTGGTGATTTGGTTGGAAAAGTTGAGGCAGGTATTCCAGAGGATGATCCGAGAAATCCAGCGACAATAGCTGATAATGTCGGTGATAATGTTGGTGATGTTGCTGGTATGGGTGCTGACTTGTATGAATCTTATTGCGGTTCTATTTTAGCAACTTCAGCACTTGGTGCCGCAGCTTTTCTGGCAAATCCAGTTATGCAATTCAAAGCCGTAATTGCTCCAATGGTAATTGCTGCTATGGGTATTCTTTTGTCAATTGCAGGAATTTATTTAGTCAGGACAAAAGAAGATGCAAATCAAAAAACACTTTTACGTTCTTTATCATTAGGAATAAATGCAAGTTCATTATTAATTGTTGGTGGTTCTTATTTGGTCGTGAAATTTTTAAACCTCGATAATGCACTCGGTATTTGGGGTTCTATTGTTATTGGTTTAGTGGTTGGAATAATCATAGGTAAAGCAACTGAATATTATACTTCTCATTCATACAAGCCCACAAGACAAATAGCGAACAGTTCGAAGACCGGTCCTGCGACAGTAATCATTTCAGGTCTTGGAATGGGAATGCTTTCAACAGCAATTCCTGTTATCGCAGTTGTTGTTGGAATAATTTTATCTTTTCTCTTTGCTGCAAAATTTGATTTTGCAAATATCTCTATGGGATTATATGGAATCGGTATCTCTGCAGTTGGAATGCTTTCGACATTAGGTATTACTCTTGCCACTGATGCTTATGGACCAATAGCAGACAATGCTGGTGGGAATGCTGAAATGAGTGGACTGGGTCCTGAAGTAAGAAAAAGAACTGATGCATTAGACTCATTGGGAAATACTACAGCAGCAACAGGAAAAGGATTTGCAATTGGTTCTGCTGCGTTAACTGCTCTTGCCCTTCTAGCATCTTATGTTGAAGAAATAAAAATTGGTTTACTTAGAATTGGAAAGGAAATTTTAGAATTTACAGATGGTGTTAAAATTAAAACCGTAGAAGCAACACTTTACGATTTTATGAATTACTATCAAGTTAATTTAATGAATCCGAAAGTACTAGTCGGAATTTTCATTGGTTCGATGATGGCATTTTTATTTTGTGGATTAACTATGAATGCTGTCGGTCGGGCTTCCGCTAAAATGGTGAACGAAGTAAGAAGACAGTTCAGGACAATACCCGGAATATTAGAGGGCAAACAAGAACCTGATTATGCTGAATGCGTTGCAATTTCTACTAAAGGTGCTCAGATTGAAATGGTTCTACCTTCGATTCTTGCAATATTAGTTCCTATATTCATTGGTATTTTAATAGGTGTTCCGGGTGTATTTGGATTGTTAGTTGGTGGCCTTGGTGCAGGTTTTGTTTTAGCTGTATTTATGGCAAATAGTGGTGGTGCTTGGGATAATGCAAAGAAATATGTCGAAGAAGGAAATCTTGGTGGCAAAGGATCAGATGCTCATAAAGCTACAGTAATTGGCGACACTGTAGGTGATCCATTCAAGGATACTTCGGGTCCTAGTTTGAATATTTTAATAAAATTAATGAGTATGGTTGCAATTGTTATGGCAGGATTGACTGTTGCATTTAATATTTTATAAGTTATTTTTGAAAAGCAATATTTAATAATTACTTTAAATTAAGTTGGTGTGAATGAATTCCAAAATGAAAACCATAGAAATACCTAATATCTTTACAGTCCAAGAATTATTCTTACGTTCGGCAAATAAATTCGGAAATAAACTCGCATTAAAGGATATTAAAGATACTCCCATAAGTGAACTTACATATTCAGAGTTGCTCTCTAAAATTCTTAAATTCGGCAATGCTCTGAAGAAAGTCGGAATAAAAGAAAGAACTCATATTGCAATTATTGGAGATAATAGTGTTCAGTGGACAGTTAGTTTTTTAACTTGTATGTGCTTCAATTATGTTGCTGTGCCAATTGATAAAAGTCTATCGGAAAATGAAATTCTTAATATCATTTACGAATCAGATTCTGAGGTGATAATTTTTTCAAAAAACTTTTCTCAATTTTTATTCTCTGAACGATCAGTTCTAAAAAATATAAAACATTGCATCTGTATGGAAAATGTTGATGTCTTTAAAGATTTTTTAGAAATGAAAGAAATAATTGATGAAAGTGAAGAACTACCTATTAATCAATTACCAAAAATCGATGCAGACAAATATACTGAAATAGTTTATACATCCGGTTCACTTGGAAGAGCCAAAGGTGTTATGTTAAGTCAGAGAAATTTAAGTTCTAATATGCTTGATATTATGCGGGTACTTTTTGTCTATCCTCAAGATAGAATATTGTCCATACTACCTATTCATCATACATTTGAATCTACAGCTGGAATTTTATATCCATTATCCTGCGGTGCATCTATACATTTTTCACAGTCATTGAAAACACTTGTCGAAGATTTACAAACAGTCAAACCTACCATTATTTGTGGTGTTCCCTTATTGTTTGAAAAAATTTATAAAAAAATTATTAATTCTATTAAAGAAAATACAGTAAAAAAAATATTAGTGCCTGTTCTTGTCAAAACGACAAATATTGCAAGAGGATTTGGTCTAAAAAATCTAAAAAAAATAATTTTTTCTCAATTGCATAAAATATTTGGTGGTAAAATAAGGGCATTCATTGTAGGGGGTGCAAGTTCGGATCCAGAAATTGCAAAAGCATACATTGATTTTGGTTTTAACTATGTTATCGGATATGGACTTACTGAAACATCTCCTATCTTAGCATCGAACAGTTTAAGAAAATTAAGACACGATACAACTGGTATTCCATTTCCAAGTGTGCAGATAAAGATCAATAACCCAGATAAAGATGGAAGAGGTGAAATTTACGCAAAGGGACCTAACATTATGCTGGGTTATTATAAAAACGAAAAACTAACACAAGAAGCATTCGATGGCGATTGGTTCAAAACGGGCGATGTAGCTTCAATGGATAAGAAAGGATATATCTACATCTCAGGAAGAAAGAAAAACGTCATTATATCAAAAAGCGGTAAGAATGTTTTTCCAGAAGAAATTGAAGATATGCTGAATAAAAGTGAATACATTTTAGAGTCGGTGGTCTATGGAAAGAAAGATAAAAAATGGAATGAGATAGTAGCCGCAAAGATTGTTTTGAATTTTGAGTCATTTATTAAACTTGCAACACAAAAGAAAATTGAATTAGAGGAAAAATTTATTCACTCGACTATTGGCAAAGAAATTGAAAAAATAAACAAGCAATTATCAAAATTTAAACGTATTAAATTTTTTGAAATTCAAAATAACGAGTTCGAAAAAACCACTACTCAAAAAATCAAAAGATATTTAGTGCTTGAATAAAAAATTCATCTATTTTAATTTGTTACAATAAAACTTGCACCTATTAAATAACTATTCCATCTTATTCTTTAAAATCAATACTTTTTATAATATTATAAATAATAAAGAATGGAATACGTTCAATCTTTAATAAGTGAAATTATTTTTTTCTTCAACGAAATGGCTATTTATTTGGTCTTCGGTTTTCTCGTTGCAGGATTACTTTATATATTTTTCCCAAGCAGTTTCGTATTTAAACACATAGGAAAAAATAATTTATCTTCAGTTGTTAAGTCTTCCCTTTTCGGAATACCATTACCATTATGTTCATGCGGAGTTATTCCAGCAGCAACTGCTATGCGGAAGAAAGGTGCTTCTAAAGGAGCAACAGTTTCGTTTCTAATTTCTACACCTCAAATTGGGACAGATAGTTTTGTTATTACATATTCACTTCTTGGATGGGTATTTGCAGTTGTTCGGATAATCGCTTCAGCAATCACTGCACTTTTTGCGGGAATTATTACAAACATCTTTAATAGAAATGATAATGCAATTGTTGAAGAACCAATAATTAATAAATATAATGATAATGCAAGGACACGGACTAAAACAATGTTCAATTATGTTCAAAAAGAATTGTTTGGTAGTATAGCTAAATATATTGCAGTTGGAATTTTATTAGCGGGATTAATCTCAGCTTTTGTTCCAAATGATTTTTTTGAACTCTATTTGAACAATCAATTTTTATCAATGCTCATTATGTTGGTAATCGCAATTCCGCTTTATGTCTGTGCGACTGCATCAACACCTATTGCAGCATCTTTAATTCTAAAAGGACTTTCACCTGGAGCTGCTTTGGTTTTTCTTTTAGCTGGACCTGCAACAAACGCTGTTACAATTACAACGATTGTTAAAATGCTTGGAAAGAAAGTATTATTAATTTATTTAGGTTCGATAATTATAGTCAGTTTTGTTTTAGGTTACTTATTAAATCTTCTCTTCTTCGAGACAAGTTTATCAATTATGCATTTACACGAGCACGAAGTTTTACCTGAATGGCTAAAGATTTCAGGATCAATAATTTTATTGTCAATGTTCTTCGGACATTTTTGTTTGATAATGAGGAATAAACTAAAAACAAATGATTTAAATACTATGAGAAGAAAATCACTTGAAGTTGTCGGAATGACTTGTAACCATTGTGCATTAACAGTTAAGAAAGCTGTTGAATCAATTGAAAGTACAAGTAATGTCGAAGTAAACTTAAAATCAGGTATAGTATTTTATAATTATACAAAGGATAATATTGAAGAGATTAAAAATGCTATAATGAAAAGTGGTTACGACATACAATAAAAAGCAAAATAATTACGATGGAACCCACAGGTTTAATTAAAAACTATAACTCATGCTGAAAAAAATATTCTCGTTATCGAAAGCAAAACCATAATTAAATTTTTCATTAAAACTTTCGGCTCGATTAAATGCATCATATTCAGCATTTTTATATTCAAAATAATATTGAGCATTTATTTTTCCATTAAATTTTCCATAACCACATTCCAAAAATAGCTTATTAAAATCTTTAGATTCGAGAGGATATTCTCTCTTTATATGAACAAGTTTATAACCTTCATTCGTAACATTATTTCTCACATATTCAATCGTTAAAGGCTTGTTGAGTAAGTTGCTTTCGCAATAATTTATTACTTCATTCGCAATATAACTCAACTCCTTATTATAATGATTTGTAATTGGGATATCGATTCCCGCCATTTTTACAGTATCACCATTATCGAGTAAAAATAAATTACTGTCAAAAATTTGGATAATTGTTGTTGGTTGCCCATAATTTAAAATTACGACAAAAAATAAAATAATAAAAACTTTGTTTGGCTTCATAAATATTACCTAATAATTTGTCAGTTCCAATAATCTTCATTGTAAAAATTAAGCGAATGTATTTCAACTGCTTTGGTAAGATTGCCAAATAAAAATATATCCGACCCCACCTTAGTGTATTTCATCTTTCCATCAATATCTTTAATTTCTGCAATGCAATCTGAAATTTTTATTTTAGAAATATCTGCGGAAATATATGCCCTATTATTCTTAAAATTATCTACTTTTTTTGCTGTATCTTCATCACATTTCAAAACTGTTAAAATTCTGTAAGAAGATTTAGTCTCAATATAACCTTTTATGTAAGTTTGTCCATCAATTAAGTAAATCCCTTTTATCATTGTATCAATAATAACGGGTTTGCTTAAAATCTCCTTCTGTTGAATCGCTGAAAAGCTATCTGAAGAATCAATCAGTAAATCTGTATTAAACTGTGCAAAAAGTTGATTTAATTTAATTCCATTGCTTTTATTAACCTCATCAATAATGTCGCTGCCATTTTCAAAATCTGAACAACTTGTAAATAAATGAATAAAAATAAATAAAAGACTAGTTATTATACTTTTAATAAGAATTTTCATTCCGAATTATATTTTTTATTTTACAATTATTATATTTATTTGTTATATTTTAACAAATTAAAATATTTTTTTTGCAAATTTAATAATTATTGGAGAATAAAAAAATGGCAATTAGAATCAATGACGATTGTATCAATTGCGGGGCCTGCAAAGCAGAATGCCCAAACAATGCAATATACGAACCCGGTGAAGAGTGGGTATATGCAGGTAAAACTTATGGTGAGAATGATTCAACACCTCAAGGAACAACTGGATTTTTTTCGAAAGATCATTTTTACATAGTTCCGGATAAATGCACAGAATGTGTCGGATTTTTTGATAAACCACAGTGCGCAGAAGTGTGCCCAGTGGACAGTTGCATTAAAGATGATAAATTCGTCGAGAGCAAAGAAGAATTAGAAATAAAAAAGAAAAAATTAGATGAGATTGGAAGATAATCCGGTTAAAATCTATTCATTATTCTTTCAAATATTAGAAAAATAATAAAACTAAATAATTTCTGGATGAGAGTATATCTTGAAATTAAAGGTTATTCTTCAAACAACTTCAAGATCTCTGGATTAATTCTGTATTCTGGATATTCTTCTTGGATTTTAATAATATATATTTTCGCTGCCTCAATGTTTTGAAATTGAATCTCATACAAGGCACGATTAAGATACATCATTGATATCATCGATTTAAGTTGCTCGATATATTGATTATTATTTTCAGACTTCCTTATTTCATAGTCATATAATTCATATTTGTAATATCTGTTTTCTCGTACAATTCTGAAAAGCAAACCTTCCGGAACTAAATAGAATCCTTCGGGTAAAGTAAACTCCCCTATCCTCATTTCATTTTGAACTAACTCTGGGGTTATATAACAATTCCTCTCGTCAATATTTGTAACTATTAAATTTGTCATAATTTTTCGATATATTGTTTCTAATAAATTAGGATCAAAATTATCCTCTCTTTCGAAAGGTTTAACCGCATTAATAAATGCAATAATTTCATTCTGAATTTCATCAACTACTTTTGGATAATTATTATCCAACTGCTTATAATACCAAGATCTCCTCAATAATTCCTTGTCAACTATACAGACATCTTTCCTGAAATTTTCTACAAATTGAAAATAATATGCAGGAGATACTAAATAATCCCATTGATAAGTTAGTATCAAAGAATTCTTTTCAATTCCACTTAGAATTGATTTTGTATAATCTTCAAAAATGTGAATATTACTTTGATTTACTCTTGAAAAATTAAATCCAAGAATTAAAATTGGAATAACGAAAAAATATGCCGGTCTTATTCTAAAGGAAAATGTTTTCTTCGAGAAATATTTTAGTGATTCAGCAAAACAAAAAACCGAGAAAAACGAAAGTGATATGTAAGCAAGAAGAAAATATGAATCAATATCATTTATATCATAATTGATTGAATATAA
>JAFGPR010000201.1 GCA_016936095.1 Ignavibacteriales bacterium
AAATTGTCCAACAGAATATTGATGAAAAAATTGCTGTTGATGAATTAATAAAACTAATCAAGGATGATGGACGGTGGATTGAAAAATGACTTCAACGAATTTACTTAATTATAAAAAAAGAATTTTAGATTATAGAAAATTTAACCCAACTTCGTTTTCTTTCTTCTGTAAATGGTGCCCCCGCAGTGAACATAACAACATTCCCCTTTTTTAATAATTTATCATTTGCCAGTTTTGCTTTTGCATATTTAATTGCTTTTTCTTTGTCCATTAAACTTTTTATACGAAAAGGACATATACCCCAGAAGAGAGAAAGTTCATTTAAAGTCTTTGTTACTTCCGAAACGGCATATATCGGAGCGTTAGGTCTGAATTTAGAGATTACCTTTGCCTTCCTACCGTGATGAGTAAACACTATTATTGCATCTGCATTTATTTGATCAGCAATATTTGCATATGCTCTGCCCGTTGCATCAAAAAGATTATCAACTAAATTATTAGGTATTTCAAAATTAAATTTTTGCCGGTATTGGATACTTGCTTCTGTTTTTAATAAAATATTACTCATCATTTTTACTACTTTCATTGGATACCTCCCAACCGAGGTCTCACCACTTAACATAACTACATCTGTTCCATCCCAAACTGCATTTGCAACATCATTTGCTTCTGCTCTTGTCGGAATGGGATTGTTTATCATTGATTCTAACATTTGTGTTGCAGTTATTACAAGTTTGCCGACTGAATTACATCTATTAATAATCATCTTTTGAATTAATGGAACTTCTTGCGGTTGCATTTCTACACCAAGATCGCCACGTGCAATCATAATTCCGTCTGAAACTTTAAGTATTTCTTCGAAATTTTTAACTGCTTCAGGTTTTTCAATTTTTGCAATAACCGGAATCGATTTGTTCTTTCCTTTAATAATTTTTTTTAGTTTTATAATATCGTTTGCACTGCGGACAAAAGACAATGCAATGAAATCGACATTGTTTTTTAATCCGAAATGTAAATCTTTAATATCTTTTTGAGTTAAAGATGGCACCGTAAGATTTGAATCTGGAAAATTTAGACTTTTCCGTGGTTTTAAAATACCACCTGACAAAATTTTGCAAACTACCGAGTCATTTTCTTTTTGGATTATTTTTAGTTGAATAATTCCATCGTCAATTAATATTCTATCACCGATTGAGATGTCGCTAACTAATTTTTTATATATGGTTGAAATGATTTTACTGTTACCAATTATTTTTTTTGTTGTAATTGTAATTTTATCATTTGTTAGAATTTTAATTTCTTTTTTTTCTAATTCACCAAGTCGTAATTTTGGGCCTTGTAAATCTTGTAGTATAGCAATCGGCTTAGAAAGTTCAGTAGAAACGTCCCTAATCATTTCTATTGCTCTTCTAAACTGTTCATAGGTGCCATGTGAGAAGTTTAATCGAAATGTATTAACGCCACACAACACCAATTTCTTAATCTTTGCTCTTGAGTCAATTGCGGGACCGTAAGTTGCAATAATTTTTGTCTTTGCTTTTTTATCCATTATTTTCTTTTTCTTGTTTGGGATTTTCCTTTTTTAGTTACTTTTTTCTTTTCGTTATTGTTTTTAAACTTCATTACTATCTTATTCATATCATTCAATTTTTTCTCTACAATTCCATAAATAGTATTTTTTTCGTAGGTACCATTCTTCAGCTGATTGCCAGCTTTTACTCCCATTAAAATTTCTATTGCTTCTTCAACTCTTGAAACTGAATAAATGTGAAATTCCTTTTTGCTGACCGCTTCAATAATTTCCTCTTTGAGCATTAAATCTTTTATATTTTGCACAGGAATAATAACACCTTGTTTTTTATTTAATCCTCTTTCTTTGCATACATCAAAAAACCCTTCCACTTTTTCGTTTACACCACCGATTGGCTGAACATCTCCTTTTTGATTTATTGAACCTGTAACTGCTAAATATTGTTTTATAGGAATTTCCGATAAACAGGAGACCAATACTGCAATTTCGGCAATCGAAGCACTATCACCATCAATCATTCCATAACCTTGTTCAAAAACTAAACTTGCTTTAAATGAAAGTGGATTATTCAATCCAAATTTTTCTCTGAAATATCCACCGATAATATGGATACTTTTAGTATGTGTCTTACCACTTAAGCCGGCATCCTTATCAATATTAATTATCTCTCCATTGCCGACAGAAGTAGAAGCAGTCAAGCGTGTGGGTTTTCCGAAAGAATATAAGCCGTCACCATAAACAGCAAGCCCGTTCACTTGTCCGATTCGTTCTCCATCAGTATCTATTAAGATAGTTTTATCAATTATCATCTCTTGAATTTTCGATTCATCGAGACCAAATCTTTCTTTTGCTGCTTTAATTGCCTGATTAACATGATAGGCATTTACAATTTTTTCGCCTGCATCGTTAGCCCAGTAGTTTGATTCTCTAGCCAAATCTGCAATAGCAGAAAATCTTGTCGTTAATTTATTTTGGTTCTCCGCATATCTTGCACCATATTCGATTATTCTTGCAATTGCCGATTTATCAAATTCCAATAATTCTTCGTGCTTTACAAGTTTCTTAACAACGTGAGCATATTCGACAAGTGCCTTGTCTGTACGTTTCATCTCATAATCAAACTCAGCTTTTATCTTGAATGCTTTCTTAAAATCATCTTCGTATTCCGCCAAGAGATAGTATATTTCTTCATTACCTATTAAAATAACCTTTATGTCCATTATTATTGGTTCTGGTTTTAGCATGCTTGGCGCAAGCTGATAGACATAAGCAATATCCTGAATTTCAAGTTTATTATGTAGTAAAACGCGTTTCAAAGTTTTCCACACACCGGGTTCGCTGAGGGCATCCATCGCGTTTAAGACGAGGTAGCCACCATTTGCTCTGAGAATTGAACCAGATTTGATTTGTGTAAAATCGGTGAACCATGTACCACTTCCGTCACTCACTCTTTCTATCGCACCAAAAATATTGCTATAAGAAGGAGTAGTTTCGATTATCACGGGTCGTTCTTTAACGCTTGAATTATTTAAGATAATATTAGCAGAATAGTTTTTGAATTGAGCTTCAAATTCTTCTTCCGCTCCCGGTTGAGGCCTTGCTTTGAATATATTTAAATTCGAAATAATATTTTGTTCAAGTTGTTCTAAATGTTTTATTACTTTTTTTATTTTATATCTTTCTCGCAGGTCATCAATTGTAATAGACACTAATTCACCAGCAATTCTTTCTTCAAGTTCGGTTATTTTTTTTTGATATTTTTGGGATAATTTAAAATTCTTTCTGAAAATTGTCTGTAGTTCTTCTTGAAATTTTTCATATTGTTGTGTAATTCCATCAGCCTGTTCGGAAGTGATTTTATTTGCTTTAACATATTCTTCAAGCTGCTGAATGAATACGGGCTTATTTTCAATTACTGGAAGTAATTCCGGACGGACAACTTCACCTACTTTTACCTGTCCAAGCGAAAAATTGTTTTGAGTAAGTTTTTCCTCAAATGGTTTCATTATGCTCTGTTGTTCTTCTGTATATTTTTCATATAATTTTTTACGTTTGTTATTGAATGCTTCCGATTCAAGTAATTGAATTATATTTTCACGAAGAAATTTAATAGCATTTTCCATATCTTTTTTAAATTCCAATCCTTGTCCTGCAGTAAAAGTCAGAAGTCTCGGATAGTCCGGGTCTTTAAAATTATTCACATAAACATAATCAAAAAGTTTTGTCGGTTGTGGTCTTATCTTTTCAAGCATTTGTTTAATTGTTGTAAATTTTCCTGTACCCGACATACCAGTGATAAAGATATTGTAGCCGGGCCCCTTAATATCAACTCCTAATGTAAGTGCCTTGATTGCACGTTCTTGCCCGACAATACCATCAACTGGTTCTAAGGCAATTGTTGAGTCAAAATCAAAAACATCGGGGTTACAGGTCCATCGTAATTCCTCGATTGATAATTCTTTATGTCTTGGTGATTTTTGAAGTGTCATTTATACCGCCTAAATTATTTAATAGTTTAATTGAAATATAAATAACTTTTTGTAGAAATGAAAATAAATAAAGGGAAAAATGGAATGAATAAATATTTCCTTTGCGTCTCAGTTGCTTAATTTAATTGTAAAGCAAAAAAGACGCAAAGATAAGATTAGTTTATAAATTGAAATTTATACCAACATACAAACTTCTTCCGGTTGTGCCGTAATATAAAACCTCTTCGTATTTTGTATCAAATAAATTTTCAACTCTTGTTTTTAATTCTAAATTTTTAATTATTTCTAATCCAATGCTTATGTCAATCAATGTATAATTTTTCAATTCAACTCGAGATGACGGATAAATCGAAAAATCCTTGTCATCTCTTTTGCCGACATAATTAACAATCAAATTTGTATTTAATATTTCAATTGGTTTGTAATTGATCGAAAACACGAGTTTATGTTTTGGTCTACGCAAGAGTGACAAATCATAATCGGGGCTTGTCAGACTTTTATCCATGGCGATAGTGTATGTATAATTTGTATTTATTTCAAAATTGGAATTATTTTTTAAAATGATAAAAACTTCTAATCCTTTAGTCTCAGCCCTGTCAATGTTTATTGCTTTATACATTGCATCAAAACCAATCATGTCTTTAAAAGTATTTTGAAAATATGTAGCACCTATAGTTATTTTATCCGAGAATAAGTATTGTTCAAATCCTGCGTCCCATCCGTAACTCTTCTCTGGTTTTAAGTCTGGGTTACCAAACATTGGATCAAGTAAATAATACAAAGATGGAGATTTAAATCCTGTCCCATAGGTGAATTTGAATTTCGTGTTTGTCTGCGATATTAAATATGCCGGTGCAATTCTGTATGTAATTACATTTCCATAATTCTCAAAATTGTCATATCGTAGTCCTGCAGTGATGAAAAGGTTATTAATAAATTTCATTTGATCTTGCAGAAACACTGCGTAATTTGTTTTAGATTGTAATGGGAAATTACTTTCATAAGGACCCCACATTCCTTCGGAGTAATAATTTGTAATGGCTTTTTCTGTTTCCGCCTCAGCTCCTAAGATTAAGTTGTGATTTTCAAAAAATTTAAAATTGTTCAGTATTTCATATTTTAATCGTGTTGCATTTGTGTTGTATCGAGATGCGGTAGTTGTGTTTACGGCATCGAAATCATCTCTTGAAGTCGTAACCTGTCGTGTTAACGACATACTTACTTTATGTTCAATTTTATTTGCAAATGAATTAAAATTTAATGC
>JAFGPR010000202.1 GCA_016936095.1 Ignavibacteriales bacterium
AATGGTGCTTCTTCCTGCCCAAATAAAGGGAAAGATAAGGACGAGTTTATAACCTCTTCGAAGTCTTTCGCAAGAGGTTTTTTTTATTCGAAAAGTGTCATTCTGAATGAAGTGAAGAATCTGGTCTGAGGCCAGATTAGTTGCAAGATATTTCGCTTCGCTCAATATGACAACTCACAGATAACGAAATGTTTATATTTTTCTTAAACTAAATTTGGAGATAATGTGTTTTATACAAAAAATCCTAAATACAAATTTGAGACATTACAACTACACGCAGGTCAGGAACCTGACCCGACAACAAAATCCCGTGCAGTTCCGATTTATCAAACATCTTCATATATTTTTGATAATGCTGATGATGCAGCAGAATTATTTGACTTAAAAAGATTTGGAAATATTTATACAAGAATTCAAAATCCAACTACTGAAGTATTTGAAAAACGTGTCGCATCATTAGAGGGGGGCATTGCTGCATTAGCCACTTCATCAGGTCAAGCGGCTGAACATATTGCAATCACGAACATTTGCCAAGCGGGTGACAATATCGTTTCGACAAGCTACTTATATGGTGGAACACATAACTTGTTTAATGTTACTCTCCCTCGGATTGGAATAAAAGTAAAATTTGTTGATGATGACACACCAGAAGAGTTTGAAAAAGCTATTGACGAAAACACAAAAGCACTTTACATCGAAACAATTAGCAACCCAAAATTGAATGTACCCGATTTTGAGGGTATTGCAAAAGTTGCACACAAATATAGGATACCTCTAATTGTTGACAACACATTTGGTGCCGGTGGATATTTATGCCAACCATTTGCTTATGGAGCTGATATAATTATTCACTCTGCGACAAAATGGATTGGCGGTCATGGAACTTCAATCGGAGGTGTTATAATTGATTCGGGTAAATTCGATTGGGGAAATGGAATGTTTCCAATGTTTACGGAACCATCGCCCGGTTATCACGGAATAAAATTCTGGGAACAGTTCGGTTCAGATTCTGAATTCGGAAATATTGCCTTTATTTTGAGAGCAAGAGTAGAGGGATTACGTGATTATGGACCTTGTGTTTCTCCTTTTAATTCATTCCTGTTTTTACAGGGATTAGAAACTTTGTCATTACGAGTTGAAAGACACTGTTACAATGCAATGAAGTTGGAAAAGTGGTTACAGCAACACCAGAAAGTTGATTGGGTTTGGTATCCTGGACTTGAAAATCATCCAACACATGAAAATGCGAAAAAATATTTAAGAAAAGATATGTTTGGCTCGATGATTTGTTTCGGAATTAAGGGTGGAATTAGTGCTGGTAAAAAATTCATTGACAATGTTAAGTTGGCATCATTACTTGCAAATGTCGGTGATGCAAAAACACTTGTTATTCATCCGGCTTCTACTACTCACCAACAACTGAGTGATGAAAATAAAATTAAATCAGGTGTTCTACCGGAAATGATTCGCGTTTCGGTCGGACTCGAACATATTGACGATATAATCGAGGACTTTGAAAAAGCGATTAATAATGGTTAATGGATTAATGGTTAATTGTTAATGGAATTAATATGATAAAGCCAATTACAAAATTTGCAAGACTTTTTATTGACAAACCACTGAATTTGGAGTGTGGTAAGAATTTGTCAAACATTACCGTTGCATATCAAACTTATGGTGACTTAAACTCAGATGGGACGAATGGAATTTTAATTTGTCATGCTTTAACAGGCAATTCACACGCTGCAGGGATTATTTCAGATGAGGAGATTGATAATTCAAACGGTAATGAATTTTTAAAAAAATACAATCGTATGTATTTGAAAAAACCTGGTTGGTGGGATGACTTGATTGGAAAAGAAAAAGTATTTGATACTAATAAATATTTTGTTATCTGCTCGAACATTCTTGGCAGCTGCTATGGAACAACAGGACCATCTTCAATAAATGATGTAACACAAAATAAATATAATATGACATTTCCATATATCACAGTGCGTGATATGGTAAAAGTTCAAAAAGCACTCTGTGATTTCTTAAAAATAAATAGATTGGTAACCGTAACCGGTGGTTCACTCGGTGGCATGCAAGTTATGGAATGGAGTGCAATGTATGGTGAGATGCTCGATTCAATAATTCCAATTGCAACTTGTTATGCACATTCACCTTGGGCAATCGGATTAAATGAATCCGCTAGAATTGCAATAACAAATGATTCAAATTGGAAAGATGGTGATTATACAACTCAACCAATAAATGGATTAATTCTTGCACGAAGAATTGGAATGCAGAGCTACCGAAGTTATAAATCATTTTTACTGAAATATGGCAGAGAAAAAAAAGACAAGGATTATTACCAAGTGCAAAGCTATTTAAGATATCAAGGAGAAAAATTCGCCAACCGTTTTGATGCAAATTCATTTTTATATCTTAGCAATGCTATGGATAATCACGATATAACACAAGGAAGAGATAAGGTTGAAAATGTTTTAGGCAATTTTAAGATGAATACACTTTGCATTGGAATATCATCTGACATTTTATATCCTGCAGAGGAACAAAAAGAAATTGCTAAAATGATTCCTAATGGAAAATATGCAGAGATAAATTCAATTCACGGACACGATGCATTTTTAATTGAATTTGAGCAAATGACAAAAATTATTAAAATATTTTTGGATAGTGTTTAATCTGAAAATTAGAATGCCTCCCCTATTCCAAGATGAAATTGAAAAGGCTCATGCAGTGTTCTTTTGTCAAAGAAACTTCTAGTATCTTGAGGGTCGTAAATCTTAAATCCAAAATCAAATCTTGCAATTATAAAATCAAGATAAAATCGAAAGCCGAAACCAGCAGCAATGGCAATTCCATCAAGTCGAACTTCCGTAATATTATTCCAGGTATTCCCATAATCAAGAAATATTGCTGAACCAAAATTATCCCAAATCCTGTTTCGGGTTTCAATTGATCCTTCTAAAATAAAAAATCCACCAGGTGTAATATTTCTTAGTAAAACATTAGTGAAATCCTGCCCCGAAAAAGAAGCAAAATCGAGAGGAGGAACTAACTCACGTGTTCGCCAACCACGTACTGAATTATTACCCCCTGTATAAAATCTTTGTGAAAGCGGAATATCAAACTTATTACCATAATAAGTAAATATATTTCCAATTTTAAATTTTAACCCAAAAGAAGAAACATTAGAATAGTAAATTGATGGAAATAATGTTGTTGATAAAATGACCTTAAAAAATAGTGGATTTTTGAAGTTGTAACTTCCTATTTTACTTGCTAAATATGAAACTAAATTTCCTTCCTCAGCAACCAACGATAGAGAATAACCCCTAGAAGGAAAAATTATATTATTCGTCTTATTGGCAACTATATTAACCCCTATTACTGAATTAGTGTTAACCGCCGAATAATTGCCCTGGAGACTTTCATTAATAAAATGATTAGCAATGGAATCAATTTTCGTTTCATCTGTTTCGATATTGGTCTTAAGTAAATAGTCTTTATAGGTATTAAAAATATAATTAGGTTCATAATAATATTTTGAATGTTCTAAATTGTAATATGTTATTAGGGATGTTAAGTACGCCCAGCGAGCCAGTTCAAAATTTAAACTAAATTTAGCACCATATATAATTGAATTATACTCTAACTTCCTTCTTTGCGCTGTCAAATATGTCTCAAGTTTTGTGAATATCGGTTTATCAAATAAAAATGGTTGGTCAATACCTATTCGGGCATCCATATAACCAATAACGGGACTATTTATCTTTTTGAAAAAATCTTCAACATTCTGTAAAGCAATTGAACCACCAATTTTTAACTTGCGTGCATCTCCAAAAAAATTTTTTCTAATATAAGCAAGACTTAAACCCACATTCAACGTATTGTCTTCATTGTTTACTATTATTTCAGGAGAAAGTTCGTTTAATAAACCTATGTCAGCTGATATTATCAGAGGGACTTGATTATTTGAAGTATCCTTTAAATTACTTGTGACCAACACAGATTTGAATAATTCAGTTCTATATAATCTGACTTGCGCCCGTTCAAATTCTCCTCGGCTGTAATAACTTCCAGTATCAACATCCGTTATTTCAATTATTAGGTCGTCTGCAACAAAATTTTTCCCTTCACCACTTTTATCTACTATCACATCGCTAATTTTATACCTGTTTCCTTTTACAAATGCCAGTTGAACATCAACAATATTTACAAATGTATCGATTACAATAATCGGCTTTTCTGCATAAGCAAGCATATAACCATTATCGTGAAGTGATGTTAAAATCCGTTGATTAATTCCTCTGATTGTATTTTCCGAAAATGTTGTAGTTGAATCAATGTCAATAGCTTCGCTAATATCCTCTTCGACTTCAAATGGAATGTTGTCGAGACCCCTATACATAACACTGTTTAATCTTGATTGCTCATGTTCATTGATATAGAAAGAAAGCACTGCTTCTTTGTTTGTTGTATCAATATTTACCTCAGCATCAACTGACGTTTTGAAAAATCCATTTGCTCTATAATATTCAACGATCTTTTTTAAATCTGTTTCAACAAATTGTGATTCAAAATATTCGGCGGGAGAACCAAAAACACCTAAGGAATACATAAATTGAGAAAATCCGCTAGATGATTCTTGCGAGTAAATAACATCTAACAATTCTGATGTTGCTATTGAGGAATTACCATCAAAATTAATTTCGACTAGCTCATACTGCTCCTGAGAAAAAATCAAATTTGAATTGATAATAAATAAAATAATAAAAAGTAGAAAATATTTATGCATAAAAAAATCGTAGAAAAAATTAATAATTAATTACCACCACTGTTCCTATTTTTACTACCCGATATAATTCATCTATATCTTCATTGCTTATGGCAATCGATCCATTGGTCCAGTTGTAAGTAAATGGTAAATTCTTAAAAATAAAATTATACTCACCAATTCCTTGAATTCCGATATCCGCACCAAGTTTCGTTTTAGCGTATGGACAATTATTCGAATCGAGCGACGAGATTATGCTTTTATACTCTTGTTCATTAATGTAATCTCTTTTAAATCCTTCTGCTGCATCGTTTTTGTTAGGATAATCCAGCTGAAAAAATTTATGATATTTTGAATTTTCTTTTATGTTACAAATTTTGTAATTACCAATTGGTGTAACGTAATCTTTAGAAGAAGTTTTAACCATACTATTGTTTTTACCGAAAATTGCTTTATAAGTTTTAATCAAGGTTGAATTATTAAACAATTTTAACTCGTAATTATTTCTCTCAATAATAATGTAAATACTATCGAGCTGTGTTAGTCCATTGTTCTTAATGGCATCATCAAGAGATATCTCACCCATATTGAGAATAATACCATAAAGTATCATCCCCGCAAAGAATACAAATAAACTTAAGATTAAGAAAACAAAATTTTTAATTAACTGCTTCAATACCGTTTTCGTGTTTTAAAGTAAGAATAAAAATTCTATTTGCAAAAATAATTCAAAAAAACAAAAAAGAATTTATTAATGGAAACTTCTGAAAAATTAGTTTATGTTGTAGAGACTTCAAATAATTGATTTTTTTAGAAAATTTATTTGAGTTTTTAGTTTAACTTA
>JAFGPR010000203.1 GCA_016936095.1 Ignavibacteriales bacterium
ATCACCTTTAATTATTGTATCTCCAATTGATCTGAATCTAATAAAACTATAAATTGGTTCAACAAAGTCATCTTGCTCATAATACCAGGTTGTTCCTTTAGGTGCCCAGTATTGACAATTGACAAATAAATTACAATTTATAATAAGAATCAATATCGTAATAAAGTATCTCATGTTGTAGGTATTTAATATGACCGCTAACGTTTGCGGGTAAAGCCCGTTGCCTGGATCAGAGCGCTTACTTGTCCGGGTACATAAAAGGAGATTAATTGAACTTACATTCGAAAGAGCACTTTGCCGGCAATGAACTATACGCGGTGTTAGCAACAGGGCATTATTTTAGATTATATAACTTGATAGTCTTTTGTAAAGTCCATATAAAAATCGGCCAAAAGAAGAATGAAAAGAATCTTTTAATGTAATCTCCTGCATCTCTTAATGAATAATAATTATCTGTCATCTGATGACGTTCGAATTTTATGGTATAATAACTCAGGATAGTGATTGAAATAATGAATATTAATAATGAAATCAGAGCTATTATTGAAAATTCAAATTGATGATTACTAAAATATTCTAAGCTGATAAATGGCCAAAGGATAATTGAAACAAGACTTATTAGAAAAAAAACGATAGTCACAAAAGAAAAAAATATATCTGAAACACTCATTTTTTCTAAAATCCTTTTACCCAAAGCTAATAACCACAATGAATAAATTGGCGGTAATAAAACTATAATAAGCTTTATTGAATTATATTTAATATCAAGTAGTCTATATATCATTTTTTAATTGAACCAGCATTTTTGCCTTGTTGCTAACGGTTTTGGTATATGGTTAGTTGGCGATTTCAAAGCTCTTTCTTATCAAGTTACAATATATGTTAAATAAAAGTACAAAATTTTCGCAACCCACCTTCCCGCCAATTAACTATATACCCTGTTAGCAACTGGCCATTTTTATTAATTTGATTAAATCTATATTTCATTTATTCCCATCATCATATTATGATTTTACAACCTTAATTAACTCCTTAATTAAGCTACTATCAATGAATAAAACGTTACTTTAGCTAAAATGAAAATATAGAAATGTATTAAACTTATTCACCGGATCTTAAATAATAAACAATTGAAAATCAACTTAATTTAATTGGATACTAGTGTTTTACTATTTCAAATTATTTAGAAGATTTTTCACTTCCTTAACAATTCGTGCCTCACCATAATTCTCTTTAAACCGCTTTTTCGATTCAGCAAAATAGTTCAGTACTTCCTGTTTTTCTTTTCCATCCAATGCTATTTTTTTCTTTTTATCCAACTCTTTCAGCAATTCGCTGAACATAGTTTCCATTTCACACCAAATCAGTTCACCGAACGCTGTCAACGGAATGATAGCAGAGGGAGGAATAGTCCGTACGATAAATTCACGACGTCGTAAAGCAGGAGGATGACTTGAAACCAGGTAGGGTACTTTAAATCTCACCCAACCGTATACTTCGAGCAAATGAAGACAACCGAGGGTAAAGAAAATACTGTAATAATTGGCGACGGTAAAGCTAATCAGCGAGGAGTCAAAATCCCCGGGAAGTTTAATTTCTTCTATTTTATTACCCGCCAACCGTTCGCCAAAATGAAGAAGCACATTCACTGCTTCCATATCTGCCTGAAATTCTTCAGCCCAATGTACTGCCCATTCTTTATCCATAGAATCAGGAACTCCGAAACCAATCTGTCTTACAGCATCTGCCCACAGGGTCATTTGTTCATTGTTCATTTTATTTTTTACCATGTAATGCCCCAGTTCGTGTGCCAGGATATAGAGAGATGAACTGTAGACTAATGTCTGTGAGAATTCTTTTCGTTTTGCATTTTCAAGAGGAGTTATGAGGCTGCAAAGAATGTCGGCAACAGGCTGGATGTTATCAGATTTAAACAATTGTGCCTTGTCAATAAATTCCATTAATCCCAGAGGATTGTCCGGTTTTTGCCAAAAACGTTCCAGTATCCCTTCCAACATATCAATGGCTTCATTCCTGGGCAGACTTCTCTCCTCATCCACCGATATTTCCGATGCGCCCGACAACATATCAACTATCGACATATCTTCTGACGGAACAGCCAATTGAGTGGACAATACTTCCGAAAAACATCTTAACAACAAAAACAATCCTTCGTGAAGTAAAATTTCATAACTCTTTTCGGATTCATTATAGATACATTCGCCCTGAACTTTTGAACGCCCGGAAATGACAGGATCATTGATTTCACTTCGAACCTTGTTTATATTCCTTCGTAACAATTCACTTACAGAAGGAAGAAGAAATTTCATCAACCCTGAAAATATTTTATTTGGATCGTCATTTATTGCATCGAGACCGCTAAACGAAAAATAGTCAACAGTCGGTTTTTCTTTAGCCTTTTTCTCTTCATCCCTCATATTTTCAACTATCTTTTTTTGCTCTTTTAATTGTTTCAACCTCCTCTTTGATCTTTCCAGTCTTTCTTTCGGTTCTTCTGTACTCAATTCTTCTAAGTCATCAGTTCGTATGCTTTCTATTGGCCCCTCAATAATAACAGGGCGATCGCAGTTTAAACATCTGTTTCCGTTATCTATTAAGCAGGATTCACAAAAAACATGATGACATACTCTGCACCTTCCATACCTTAGAGCAAACATATCTGGATTTTCTTTTGCCACCGGATTGCCTTCGGGATTAATCGAAAGGGATATCATTTTATTGCATTTATTGCAAAACAGAATACTCATGGCTTATGCATGTTTAAGGGTTACAAATTACAAGTTATTTTATCGAAATAGTATTACTTCAGTTTGAATAAAAATTGTTTGCGATTATTTATTTTACCACTATCGATTTATACATTTCACGAATTATCGAATCCTAAATATATTTCATTAATATCTTCATCTTCCAGTTCTTTTGCCTCCGGAAGTTCTTTAACATTATAAATGTTTAATGTTTTATTTGACAATTTAATAATTAATACCGGCTGTTTAGATTTTTTTTCAGCTTTCTTGCTCCACAGCATAAACAAACCGCCGATTACAGCCGATAAAACTGCTGCGCCTCCTGTTATAAGAGATACAACAACAGCAATATCTAAAGAAGGCAAAAATTCTTTTGGAGATTTGTTATATTCAAATTCTGTATTAACATATTGATCCAGGGATTCAACTACATCAAAAAGATCATTCTCATCAATGCGACTTGTTACGATTGAGAATTCAATCATTGAATTATTTTTCGGTACCATATAAATCTTTTTTTATTATTATTATACTGAAACTAAATAATTTTGCAAAGCAAGAGCTATTTAAGTTGAAGATATACCGCTAATTATGAATAAAAAATTTCGTAAACCAAAATCCAAGCGATATAATTAATATGTTATTATTCAATTTTTCTAATATTGTCTACAGTAGTTTCACCTAAAGTAAAAATACGCCATTTAGTTTTCTTTTGAAAAGTTTTTATTCCTAAAGTTTATATTATGGACTAAAGTCTTAATTTTTAAATCATTTTTCCATGGTATTATATAACTACTATATATATAGGGTCTTGCAAAAAGTTTGAGAATGTAGTTTTACCACTACCATTGGCCGACCCGTAGATAAAGTTAATCTTTTTCAAAACATTTATTTTAACACTTACATTATCATATGTTGTGATATCTTTAATAGAAATTAATTCAATCATTGTTTTTGATTAAGAACAACTATTGGTATGCGGTCTTTTTGGCTTGTTGCTAACGTTTGACAATATGGCCAGTAAGGGATTGCGGGTGATTTCCTATCATGGTATACCAAAAATTGAAGCGGGCTACAAACCTTCGCATACAACTGAACCCCTTATTGGCTATACCGCGTGTTGTGTGCTGCGCTTTATTATTTCTTTGTTTTAATTGTCACCCAATTTTTATCAATCATGTATTTTACAAATTCAGTTTCCCCTTTTTCCTTTATCATCTCAATCCCTAATCTCCGATTTGTCCGTGTAATAAATTGTCCAAATCGTATCATGAATGGATTATATAATTTACAATCCATAACTGAATCAAATTTATCACAGTCCGCACAAGAATTATATCCGTTCTCAATGCAGCATGGTCTTACTTGACAGGCTTTGTATCCTACTGCACATCTTGGATTATCTCCTTTGCATCCTTCACATTGTCCTTTTGTATATTTTGAACAAGCTCCACAATAAAAACCACAATATGAAATTAATTCTGTTTGAGTTGATGAATGCTCCATTTTTATTTTATTTTTTGCAGATTTATAATTTCAATTCCTTTCAAATCTTCTAACTGTGCAATAAAACCCCATCCAAACTTCTTTTCTGATATTTCTAAAATTAATTCGTTCTCTCCTTTTTCTAATGGAAGTTCTATTATTTGATGATTATCTAAAACATAGCCTCTATCTTCATATTTGTCTGATTCATGAAAGCTATTATCTCCTGAAAATATGTTTTCAGCATTTAAGTAGATTCTAATTTTATCACTATAGCCAAAATACAATTTCTTTTTTTGTTTCTTTTTTGAATCTATTATCACTTTTGCCAATACAGTATTTTTTGTCTTAGATAGATTAAAATGTCTGTTCAGGTTCATTAAATAATTTTCTTCGGTATTTATATTTTGCCATTTATTTGCGATGCTATCAATTAAAAATGGCTTTTCAATTTTGAAATTGTAGTTATCATATGGATCAGAAATCAACCAATTTGAAATGTATGTATTTTTAGAAGCAGTTTTTGGTTCGGATTTTAAAGATACAACCGTATCAAGTTTTGTAACCTTAAAATTTGCAAAATTTGCAGGATGATAACTGCAAACACCAACAAATCCAGACGAATAATCATGTTTTAATTTCACCGACAATACTTCAATTGGATTATTGTCAAGATAGACTTTTGCTGAATCAGCTATAACCTGGACTTTTACATGAAACCACTCTCTAACAGGTATATCTGCAACAGACTGATATGCTGTGCCATTGTATAGTTGCCATGTCGCTGACTTGTTAAAAATTGGGTCATATTGCACTGCATCCCATTTTCCACTTGTATGGGGTTGGAAATAAATATATTCAAAATTATTTAAAGATGTAACCCTAAATACAATCCCTAAATATGCTTTGTCTGACGGCGAATATAAATCACACTCAATAGTTCCATTTTGAAAATCCAGACCATCCAAATATGCAATTCCTGTTCCTTTAGGAATGAATGTTGTCAATATTGAATCAAATTCTGTTATTTCTGAGCCAAAAGTTTTCCAGTCTTTAGATGTGAAATCGATACTAATCGTTTCCTTTTGTGCTAGACAAATGCTTGAAAATATTGCAAAAAGTAAAATCAGTTTTATTTTTTTCATTTTTCAGTTTTATTTATCATGTTCGTGTCGTTCTCCAGCGTTGCACACAACGTTTTCGCATATGGTGCGTTGCCTGGATCGGAGCACTGTAAACAGGAATCAAAAGTGCAGTGATTTCGGGAAAATAGACTGCAGTATTTTTGGGAACAAGTCGTGCAGTAATTTTGGGAACA
>JAFGPR010000204.1 GCA_016936095.1 Ignavibacteriales bacterium
ACAGGCAAATAAAATTATTTTTCCAGGTGTAGGTGAAGCGTCTTTTGCAATGAATTTATTAAATGAATTGGATGTTATTGACATATTAAAAAAAACAGATAAACCTTTACTTGGAATCTGTCTTGGTATGCAATTGTTTTTTTCAAATTCAGAAGAGGGAAATACTAATTGTCTAAATGTTGTAAACGGTAGAATTAAGAAATTTAAAGTTTCCAATCTTAAAATACCACATATGGGTTGGAATAGGGTTGAAAAAATAAAAGAATCAAAACTCCTAATAAATATTTCTGGCAGTGATTTCTTTTACTTTGCAAATTCATTTTATGCTCCCATTGCAGTTGAAACAAAAGCAATAACAGAACATGGAATTAAATTTACATCTGTAATAGAAAAAGATAACTACTTTGGAGTTCAATTTCATCCAGAAAAATCTGGAATTTCAGGATTAAAATTATTAAAAAACTTTGGTGAATTATGTTAATCATACCTGCTATTGATATTATAAATAATAAAATTGTTCGATTGCAAAAAGGAAATTTTTATGATATTACATATTATAATAAAACTTTAATCGAATATGCTAACTTATTTAATAAATATGACATTAAATGGCTTCACTTAATTGATTTATTAGCTTCAAAAAATGGTTGTTTCAATATAGCTAATACGATAGTAGAAATAAAAAAAGAAACAGATTTATCACTTCAAGTTGGTGGAGGTGTTAGAAATTATCAAGACTTTGAAGAAAGAATTAATTTGGGTGTTGACAGAGTAATAGTTGGCACTCTTAGTGTTAAAAATAAGCCAAATTTTGAAAGAATTTGTGGAAATTACTCCAATGAAAAGATTATCGTTGCGGTTGATGTTTTAGATGATGATATAATGATAAAGGGATGGACGGAAAATTCAAAAATTAAATTATCGGAGCATTTAAAATATTGTGTTGATTTAGGTATAGAAATATTTTTATGCACTGATATATCAAAAGATGGAATGCTAAAAGGACCAAATTTTGATATGTATGAAAAACTTCAGCAGGAATTTCCTAAATTAAAATTCATTGCTTCGGGTGGAATTTCAAAAACTAAGGATATAATAAAATTAAAGGAAATGAATATGTATGCTACAGTTGTTGGCAAAGCGATTTATGAAAATAAAATAACAATAGAGGAGTTGAAAGAAATTGGTAGCTAAAAGAATAATTCCTTGTCTTGACGTTAAAGATGGAAGGGTAGTGAAAGGAACAAATTTTATTAACCTTAAAGACGCCGGTTCGGCAGTTGAACTGGCAGAAAGGTATTACCAAGAAGGTGCTGATGAACTTGTTTTTCTGGATATTACGGCATCAATAGAAAAGAGAAAAACATTAATTAAACTAGTTAAAAATGTTGGAGAAGTAATTAGAATACCTTTTACTGTTGGTGGCGGTATATCAGAATTATCTGATATTGAAGAATTGCTAAAAGCAGGTGCTGACAAGGTTTCTCTTAACACATCAATTGTTATAAATCCTTTATTGATTACAGAGGCAGCAAAGCAATTCGGAAGTCAGGCGATTGTTGCTGCGATTGATGTAAAATTGATTGGAGATACCTATAAAGTTTTCATAAAAGGTGGAACGGAGGAAACTGATTTAGATGGATTTAGTTGGTGTAAAAGGGTTGAAGAATTAGGAGCAGGTGAAATTTTGCTAACATCAATGGACAAAGACGGAACAAAAGAAGGTTATGATTTAATATTCTTAGAAAAATTACTTAAGTCAGTAAATTTACCGATCATCGCTTCTGGCGGGGCAGGTTGTAAAGAACATTTTTATGAAGCATTTCATAAGACAAATGTTGATGCTTGTCTTGCTGCTTCGCTTTTTCATTTTCAAATTTTGAATATTAAAGAACTAAAAAAATATCTTCAGCAAAATAATATTATGGTGAGATTATGATTGAAATAGAAAAAATTAATTTTGAAAAATTAAATGGAATAGTTCCCGCAATTATTGTTGATTCCAATACAAAACAAGTTTTAATGCTTGGTTTTATGAACAGAGAAGCAGTTGAAATAACTATTCAGACGAAAAAAGTTACTTTTTTTAGTAGAACAAAAAACCGTATTTGGACAAAAGGGGAGACGTCGGGTAATTTCTTATTATTTGAAAAAATGTATTTGGATTGCGATTATGATACAATCCTAATCTTTGCAGATCCATTAGGAAATACTTGCCATTTAGGAAGATATTCATGCTTCGGATTTGAAGAGGAAAAAGGAATCTCATTTTTTCAAAAACTTTATCAAATTATCCTAGATAGAAAGGATTGTAATGATGAAAATTCATATACAAAAAAACTTTTTGACAAAGGTGAAAATAAGATAATTCAAAAATTTGGTGAAGAAGCAGTCGAAGTTATTATTGCAGCAAAGAATAATGACGGAAATGAAATCATAAATGAAGTGTCTGATTTGTTCTATCATCTATTGGTTTTATTAACCAGCAAAAATATTTCATTAGAAAATATTGTGGAAAATCTGGAAAAGAGACACAACTAAAATAAAATATTTTGTATATTTTAATAGTATATTTTTTCAATTCGGAGGATAAAAATGAAAAATTCAAAATTGTTATTTTTCTTTATATTCTCAATAATAATTCTAAAAGCACAATCGAATATTCCCGATACAAATATGTGGATAACTAATGGGACAGTTTACGCAATTGAAGTTGATGATGAAAATATTTATATCGGAGGCAGTTTTACATATGTAGGTCCAAAAACGGGTCATGGTGCTTATTTATATACATCAAGTTGGAAAAATAAAAAATTTCCAGAAGTAAATGGTCCAATTTATACTATCGTCGTAGATGAAAATGGTTCATGGTATATAGGAGGTCAATTTAGCAAAGTTGGTTCATTTATTCGTAATAATATTGCTTTAATAAATAGTGATGGAAGTATAGATGATAATTGGAATCCTAATTGTGATGGTCGGATTAATACAATTGCTATCAGAAATAATGAAATATTTGTTGGAGGACGTTTTAATAACATTGGTGGAAAAAAGAGAAACAATATTGCAAAATTAAATAATACAAATGGTGCGTCAGATAATAATTGGAATGCAAGGTCATATGATGAGGTTTATAAAATTTTATCTACAGATGTTGGAATTTATGTAGCGGGAGGATTAATTGACTACATTGGTGGTAAAACATATAGATATTTAGCAAAGTTAGATACTTCAAATGGGAAAGTGGATACTAATTTTTATCCTCAGCCAAATGCAGGTATTAGAACAATTGCTATCAAAGATACGAATATATATGTTGGAGGATATTTTACAAAAATTGGGGGCTTAAATAAAAATAAAATAGCGAAATTACATTCTATTACAGGTATAGTTGATGAGAATTGGAATCCAAATCCATCTTACAATACTGATGAACTTACCATTTCTTCAATTACTATAGATAATAATAACATATATGTAGGTGGCTGTTTCTCAAGCATTGGTGGTTTATCAAAAAACAATTTAGCTAAATTAAATAATACGACAGGAGCAGCAGATGAAAACTGGAGTCCCGAGCCAAATTGTCCAAGATACTCTGTCAAAGATATTACATCAATTGCAATTACTAACAATTCAATATTTGTTGGTGGAGACTTTACTCATATAGGTCTTCAAAAACGAAATTATATTGCAAAGTTGGATAAAAATTATGGTATATCAGATTCAAATTGGAATCCATTTGCTGGTGATGTTGTTAATGCTATAGCAATATTTGATAGCAATATATACATAGGAGGTAATTTTTCTAGTATAGGAGGAATAGCAGTAAATAATTTAGCAAAGATATCTAAGTTTTCAGGACAAGCTGATTCATTATGGAATCCATACGTAAATGGAAGTATTTTCACTATTGCTATGGATATTGAGCATCTCTTTGTGGGAGGTTATTTTACAAACATAGATGGATTTAATAGAAATTTTATTGCTAAATTAAAAAAAAATGATGGGATAATAGATCCATTGTGGGATCCATCACCAAATTATTGTTGTATTGAAAAAATTATTTACAATAATGATAATATTTATGTAGTTGGATTAAGTTTTACTAATATCGGTGGATTACAAAAAAAATATATTGCAAAATTAAATAATAACGATGGTTCAGCAGATATATTATGGGATGCGAATGTTCAAGATGGAGGAATTCGAGCGATGGCGATGAATGAAAATAATATTTTTATAGGAGGTGATTTTACTAAAATTGAAGGACAAAATTCAAAATATATTGCTAAATTATTAAAGGAAACTGGTGAAATTGATACCTCCTGGGATGCTGGTACAAAATGTGATCCAATTAATTCAATTGCTATTTTTAACAATGACATCTATATAGCTGCTGGTTTCAAATTTTTACATTATGGGTGTAGTTGGTTAGTAAAAGTAGATAATATTACAGGTAAATTGAATTCTAATTGGAAACCAAGGGTAGATGGTATTGTATATTCAATTACTAATATATGGAATGATGTTTATATAGGAGGTTCTTTTTTAAGTACTAATGGAAAAAATATAGCGAAACTGGATAATTCTTTTGGGCAAGAGGATACTATGTGGCATCCATACGTCAATAATACTGTCCGCACTATAGTTGTTGATGGTTCAGATATTTATATTGGAGGAGATTTTAATAAAATTGGTGATTTACCACAAAGTTTTTTTGCAAGATTTCAAAATGCACCTGTAAATATTGCGGAAAAAAATAAAGGACACATTTTATTTAATTATTCTTTATACCAAAACTATCCAAATCCTTTCAACCCAATAACAAATATTCAATTTTCAATACCCAAAGAAGGACAAGTGAGACTAAAAATTTACAATATTCTTGGACAAGAGCTTGAAATATTAGTAGATGATTTTAAGGAATCCGGGAATCATATAGTTACTTGGGATGCTTCGAATTATCCGAGTGGGGTATATATTTATAAGTTAGAAACAGAAACAAAAATTCTTGCTAATAAAATGTTATTGTTAAAATAATTTTGTTGTTATCTAAAAAAAAATATTTTTTTATATTACATTTTATGATTGGAATATTAAATTACGATACCAAAGGTGCTGCTCAGATTTCAGAAATACTAAAATGTTTGAATTCCCAATCAAAGATTATATTTAATGAATACGATCTATTGCAGTGTGACAAAATAATTTTACCAGATGGTGAATTTTTAGGCTTATCAATACGCAAACTTCAATTTACAAACCTTTACAATGCTTTAAAAGTAATTCAAAAACCAATGCTTGGAATAAATCTTGGTATGTTTCTCTTATGCGAAGAAGTTGTAGATTATAATTTATTTGGTTTGTGTACTTTTCCAATGAAAATTAAAAGGCTAAAACACTTTTCGAATGTTGACCTCTTTGATTGCAACTGCACAATTATTCACTCACAAAATACAAAACTACTTTCCAATATCGGTGAAGATGAAATACTTAAATTTTATAATAAATTTTTTATTGAATCAAATGAATATACTACATCTTATATTTTGATTGATAGTTTGAAAATCGCAACATCAATTAGAAAAGATAATGTTTATGGCGTTCAATTTAGAATTGAAAATAATAATGCTGGATTACAATTACTGAAAAATTTTATTGAAATATAGAACCTATGAATATACAAATTGATAACATTATCCGCTCAAAAAGAAAAACAATCTCATTAGAAATCACATCAGATGCAAAAATTGTCATCAAAGCACCTCACTACGTATCCATCAATTACCTTGAGGATTTTATTATAAGAAAAAAGGACTGGATAATAAAAAAAGTAAATATAATAAAAGAAAGAAATCAGCTTAAATCAAAAAGGATATTTTCAGATAAGGGGAAAATTCTATTTTTAGGTAAGGATTTCGACATTAATTTCAATCATAATTCAAAAAGAATTACTCTCGGCGAGAAATTATTAATTCCAATAAAATATAAATGCGATACGAAAAAGTATGTTATCAACTGGTATAAAAAACAAGCAAGAATAATCCTAAATAAAAAAGTTTTTGAAATTGCACAAAAGTTTGGTTTTAATTACAGATCGATCAGAATATCGGATGCAAAAACGAGATGGGGCTCTTGTAGTGGAAAAAACAATCTAAATTTTTCTTGGCGGATAATTATGGCTCCTATTCAAATTATAGATTATATTATCATTCATGAACTTATTCACACCGAAATAAAAAATCATTCAAGGGAATACTGGAATAAAGTAGTATCTATTTGCCCTAATTGTAAAAATTATCGAAAATGGTTGAAGGAGAATGGGCATTTATTGGATTTATAGACTAATCAAATTTAAACCAATTGCTAATAAAATTATACTCTTCATATTTACTTTCTTTATGATAAAATTCATTCGTTCTGTTCGAATAAGTATAATCCTCTTGCCATTTATCAATGTTTTTTACAATTTCTTTTATAGCATTCAGCGAATAATTTAATTCATCATTTGTCATAGTTGGGTGTAACGACAATCTTACCCATCCTGGTTTTAATGATAAATCACCCTGATCAATTTTTTCGGTAATTATTTTGGACTTGATAGGATCAACATTCAATAAATAATGTCCATAGGAACCTGCACAAGAACATCCACCACGAGTTTGAATTCCATATCTATCATTAAGTAATTTAACCATTAAATTATGATGTATCCCTTCAACATAAAATGATATTATTCCCAATCTTTCTTTGATTTCACCTGCTAGAATATGCACTTTTGGAATTTTATCAAAACCATCAAATGCAAGTTCCAATAATTCATCTTCTCGTTTTGTAATATTTTCAACTTTCATTTGCTCCTTTAGCTTGATACAAAGTGCTGTTCTTATTGATTGTAAAAATCCGGGTGTACCTCCATCTTCTCTTGCTTC
>JAFGPR010000022.1 GCA_016936095.1 Ignavibacteriales bacterium
ACAAGGAATGTTTCCTGAACTTGAATTCCTTGAAAAGGTTCGTATTCAATAATAGCCATATCTGGGAAGGAAGCCGTTACAATTGGCTTTTTATGATACTCACCGATTTTTGTAATCACAACCTGATCAACTTTCCAGATAAGAAAAAACATTCCTGCCTGATCACCTGAATAACTTATTGGTAAACAATCTTCATAGTAATTCATTTTATATCCTTTGTCGCCATAAAGATGTGATTTCTCCATAGCAGCAGTATAAGTCGTATATAGTGGGTCAGTTCCGCTTGCATTAATTCTAAGGTATGGATCTGTTATTACTAATTTCTGTGCAAGCAATGAATGATAAATAAGAAGTAGTAAAAATTTGAGTTTCATTAATTTCTCTTTCCCTTATTGCCTAAATAACAAATATTTTTGACAAGAGACATAAAAACACTAGATATTTTTTTATTTTTCAACAAAATATAAATGTAAATCAATTAAAAATCTTGCTGCAATACCCGTCCATATATATGTTTTATTCCAGCCAGCTTGGTAATCATCTGCACTATAGAATTCCCAAAACCAGTGATTGGTTCTTAAATGATAACCAATATTGTCTAATAATTTATCAGTCAACTCCTTTGCTAAATCATTATAACCATAATTTAATAATCCTCTGAAAATTAAATATTGCCACTGAATCCATATTGGACCGTTCCAATATCCTATTGGATTATAATATGGATCATCAGCAGATAAACTTGGTATTCCAAATTTCCGCCAAAAAGTTTTAGGATTAGTTAAATGTTGAATTAGTTTTTCAGCTTTATCCTTGTCAGCAACATTTGCCCAGAGTGCAAGAAATGCAATTATTTCTTTTCTTTTCAAATCATTTTCTTTCTTGAAGGTAAAAGAATTATCGTTTTTATTTACATGATAATAAAAATCAGTTTCTTCATCCCACATAATATCGTTTATTAATTTTTTCCTTTTCTCAGCATCTTCCTTAAATTTTCTAGCTTCTTCATCAAATCCAAATGTTTCTGCCATTTTCGATAGAGTATTTGCTTCGCTTACAAGCATAATATTTAAATCAACCGCTTCAAAATTTTTAGGATCTCCCACTTCATCCCAAACCGCAACCCGAGCATCTCGAACACTTTCAAGAACAGCATCAGCACCCCATTCACAAAGGCCATCATTATCAGAATCTCTGTTTTTTGTATAATATTCGTAAAATTTTTTCCCTGAATTATATGCCTCTTTTAAAAATTCATAATTTTTTGTAATTAAATAAATTTCATAATTTTGCCAATTGAACCACGGTGCTGATGAAGTAAATTGTCCATCAGTCTCTATTGTTTCATTTAAATAAGGACCAGTTCTATAATTTATATAACCATCCTCTCTTTGCCTTTCCATAAAAACTCTTTGAGAATTCATAGCACCAATTGGATCCATAAATACATAAGCGAGCATAACAAGACTCTCGTGAAATACCTGCCCACCATAACCCCATCCCCATCTTGGTTCGCGTGAAAAAACATAATAATTATAATTGCACTCACCTTCAGGAGGAAGCATACATTGCCTTATTAAGGAAAAACAATTCCAGTAAATTGCTTCGTAAATTTTATTGTTAAATTTTATATCAGGAATTTTCGAATAAATATTTTCGTTCTCTTTTAAATACTTATCAAGATTTTCATTCAGTAATATTTTTGCTTTTTCAAAAAATGAATTAAAGTTTTTTTCATTCTCATACACTCCTCGTACCATTTTGAATGCAACCCTTTCATTAGGTTTTAAATTAAATGTTATCTGTACTCCTAATATATTCGCAATATCATCTTTTGTTTTTTGTAATGATTTATTCTTTAAATCATTAAAAAGTAAAATCGAACTCGTATCATTTCCCTTAGAAAAATTTTCATACACAGAATAAGAATTAATTTTAGAATTGAACAACAATATATTTTTTATATCTTCCTGAAATGGAATATTATGTTCTTTCATCCAGTTGTCGGGTTTCTCAAAATGATTGAACGCAAGTAAATTTGCATTATTAGTACATTTAAGATTTTCAAATTGTTTGTCTGAAAAATAAAAATATGTATAAATTGAAAATTCACAATCAGCAATTCCTTGGTTAACGAGATTAAAATTTATTATCGACAATCTTGAAGAATAGACAAAAAATTCACAATCAATACGAATATTCTTAAATGGATAAAAATAAAACTTTACAATATCAGAATATGAGGCGGTAATTATCGGCTTTTGATAAAATTCTGATATTTTAGTTTTGACTTTATAATCTAATTTGAAAGCAAACGAAATATTACCACCATGCTTTGATTCAAAAGCGATAGATTTATTTGGGTCATAAAAAACAAAATTATAAGCTTGATTAACAATATATTCCGATCTTTCCAAGGATGCAGCATAGGTTGCATATAAAGGATCGTTTTCAGTAACATTTAAGTTTGATAAGAATTGAGCATTAAATTTATTAAAAACAAAAAACAAGCAAAAAAATAAAAAATATCTCATATCAATTTTCATTATCTCTCCATAATAAAATTATTTTAATTCAATAGAAATAATTTTATCTATATATTTATTTGAATCTTCATTAAATAGTACTTCAATTTGATAAATACTATCATCCCGCATTCCAATAACTTTTCCCCCAGTAACTTCATCTATTTCATGGTTCGGTGAGTATACTTCTAATAGATATTTCTGTAATGGTTTCCCCTGCACAATAATTTTATAATTGTCACTAATTAACTCTGTTGATAATATTCTAAAACCTTCAGATTCCTGATATGGGATGGGGTTAGATACAGCGGGCAATACTCCTACTCCCTCTTTCAAATAAATTTCTAATTTATTATTTTCTGTAATTACTAATTCCGTCTTTATTTTAATACACTGTCTTTCTTTTTTAATTTTGAAAGGGATTTCAATTCCATTAAATAATACTTTTTGAATCTCTGATCCTAATGGGAAAGAAGGATTAAAAGATAAATATAAATTCTCTTTAGAATTACAATTAAAATTAAAATTTATATTTCCCGAATTTTTAGACATATTGAAATTTAATTTGGAATTATTTATTCTAATGTTTTCTATTATTAAAGAATCCCAATCATAAGGTAGCGAGGGTGAAATTGAAATATATTTTTTCAGTGCATCAATTTTAATATTTAGCATCCCTTCGTAAATGGGTTGTAAAGCCATGGTTTGCGACCAACATTGATGTGGGCAGACCCCCATTGGTTTATATTCCAAGCCATGTAAAACTTCTTCAATATAACCCGGAGAAAAACTTTTATAAATTGATAAGTTATTCATCAAGTGTGAAAAACCTTGTAAATAATTTCCATATTTATATTCTGCTAAAGAAGTCCATCCGGTAAATAAAGGCCATACACTTCCGAAATGGTAACCTCGTGGATTAAAATTTGGACTGAATTCGCTAATAATTCTGACTCCCCAATCAGAACTGAAAGAATTATCGGAAAATAAATCAACAGTTTTCTCGCCTTTATCTTTGTCAATCAATTCAAAATATAGAGGAACACACGATAATGATGATATTTCCTCATTATAACTTCCATCTTTCAATTTTGCGAAATTTAAATGATTGGTTTCTACATTCCAAAATTCTTCATTCAAAATCTTTGTTATTATTTTCGATTCGGTTTGATAAAATTCATATTCTTCAGTTTTATCAAGTGCCTTAGCAATGTATGAAGCTTCCTTGAGTGCATAAGCCCAAGCAGCAGCCAAATAAAGTTCAGTATGGGCATTGAACAAACTACCACCTTCAACCCAACCGTGACCGACATTTGTATTTTCTATTAATTTGTCACCATCTGTATCAGTTGAAAAACAAAAATCTATTGCTTTTTTTATGAAAGGATAACTTTCTCTAATAAAATCCAAATCTCCCGAATGTCTCAAATAATGTCCGAAAAGAATAATATATAGTAGAGTTGCATCTGCTGCATCATAATGAACAGCTCCACTTGTTGTAAGTTCATGATAAATTTTTCCTGATAAATCCTGAAACTTTTGAAATGTTTTTAATACTTCCTTAATTTTTTCAAAATCACCATAATCAATTATGGCCAAACCCGACCATTGAGCGTCTCTTCCAAAATACCAAGCATAACCAGGTCTACCGTTTATTTTATGTCCACCATCCCAGCCAGTTCTTGTTGTTGCATAACCTGCAAGGAGGGATGAACCAATATCTGGAGTATAGGCGAAAAATTTGTCTGCTCCAACCAAAGCCCACTTGTATGCTTCATTGAAAATTTTATCGGGTGTTTCGATAAATAATTTATCATTAAACAAGCTTTTATAATACTGTAATGATTTTCTGTAAATTATTTCTGCTTCATTTAGACCTTTTTCATAATATTCAAATGTCTTATTCACTCCCTCAGATGAACCACTAATTACAAATTCAAAATTATCATTCTGAAATATTTTGTAAATGGATAAAAATTCTGCCTGATGCTTGTCGGTTGGAATACCGATAAAATCTTTGTTCACATAATTAAAATTATCAAATTGTCCTACGATATATTTCATAGCATTTTTTGATGAGCCAAAAATTGAAACAAAATCTTCCGACCTATCTTTTATTAAAAATAGATTATTCTTTTCATCATAACCATATTTCATCTCGCGTATTACGTTTTCTGAATAAGGCCACATCAACCTAAGATTACTTTTTATTTTCACTACTAATTCAGCATCGTAAACACCTCTATACTCATAATGTAAAATTGCTACAGGACTTTCAACATCACAGGTAATTATTTCAGTTATAAATGCTCGAGGAAATTGATACGTTCTTATAACACCTTCTGGACGAATTTCAATTTGAGGAATCTGATCTTTAAACCAATAAATTGTATCTCGATATTCAAACTTAATTCCAAGTTCGTAATCTCGAAAAGCCATAAATGGATGTGTCCATACTTCATCAATTCCACTTTTTTCAAATCCGAAAACAGCAATTCTTTGACCTACGACATCCCACAAATTATCAGATGCAAATTGTGATTTTACAGAAATTGTACTTTCTTCTTTATTCCAAACATTTGAATTGGGAATTTGGCATTGTTTTAAATTTATAATATTTTTGATAGTCTTTAAACTATCATACTCCCAATAAAAATATTTTTCATTATTGTATTTACCTGTTAAATAATTTAATGTATTCTCAAAAAATTTTTTAAGATGTATTTCGTTATTATTTTCCTGTGAAAAATATGCATAAGCACCTATAGACAAAATTTTACCTTTTCCATACTGGTGTTCAAGAACTAATTTATAATTTTCAAAAAATCTAATGTATGCCCAATGTATGGCGACTACTTTTCCATTTGGAATTACATCATCAAAATATCCAACTAATCTCACCTTTTCGTCTTGCAGAGGATTCCATATATATGCTCCTCCAAATAATCCCTCAAATATTGGATGATTTCTAAATGAATGCAAACCTAATTTACGTCCATAACCTTCATCAATTGCATCAACGTATTTGGTTTCTGGTTCTTGATTTTCAAATCCAAGTTTTGTTAAATATTTTAAGGCATCTAATGTCAATAATAATTTTCCACCTGAATAAATATAATCCTTTAGAATACGTATAAGCATAGGATTGTTTTCAATGTTTGTAAGGTTCGAACTATCAGGTCGATGAATCCAAACGATGTTTGCATCATTAATTAATTCATTATCATTAAGCAAATCTTCAAAATAAATTAACTTCGCATCGAAATTCTCCAACTCAGAAGCAAATTTAAATGCGGCATTCAACTCTTTCTTATTTTTTTCTATTGTTTCTTTCGAGGTGAGAAGATAGATTTGATTAGTACTTTTTTGTGAGTATACTGTGAGTGGTAATAACAGAAAAGCAAAAAATATATTTTTCATAATACCAGTAAAATAATTTATAAATTATTCAGCATCTTTTACACATCTAAAACCAACTGTTGCATTGCGTTCAAAACCTTGTGAAATTTGTAAAAGCATCTGGCGGGTTTGTAATGTTTGAGATCCTCCCTGAACATACCACCAACTTGCAGTTGGATTGTAGAAACTTCCTCCTTTTAATATACCAAAATAATATGCTCCATTATAATAGATATCGTTTGTTAATTGCCATACATTTCCAACTAAATCCTTAACTCCATATTTATTTTTCCCTTCAGGGAACTTATCAACAGGAGAAGTATGACCAAGGGCATTGTTACATTTTGTTGAATCAAATTTGCTTCCCCATGGATAACTAATCGTGTCACCTCCTTGGGCAGCATATTGCCACTCAATTTCGGTAGGTAATCTTTTACCTGCCCAATTGCAATATGCTTGAGCATCTTCATAACTGATATAAACGACTGGATGATTTTCTTCTTCTATTTTATATATTCCATTATTCCAATGTTTTAAAAAATTCGTTGTATCATTTGGCTTGTATTTTGTATTGTCAAGAAATGCTTTAAATTGTTTGTTCGTAACAGGATAAATATCTATGTAAAATTTATTTACAGTTGTTTGAAATTCATTTGGGGTAGGATATTGAATGAATTCATCTCCTATAGTTGATTTAAACAAGTAAGTGCCACCAGGTATTTCAACCATCCCCAATGGAGTTGTTTTTGATAATTGAGTTTTTTCAGAAATTGAAATCAATCGCGGTGTTCCAGGTTTCAGATATTCAATTGTTTCGTCAATAATTTGCTCATCATCGAATAATTGAATTATAAATTTACCTTCATAATCGCCAAAATATTTGAGAAGTGAAAGTCTATGAAAATTAATATCAAATTTTAAATACTTGCTTTGATAAGAAGGATTTCCCGCCCAAATTAAAATACTATCCCCAGTAATGGCAGAGAATTCCAGAGAATCATTTAAAAGTGATGATGAAATCTTTTTATTAAATATTACAATACAACCAATATTACCTTCCATTCTTGTATCAAAATAATTTTTATCAAATGACTCAATATTTGCAATTACAAAAATTTTATTATCAATAGTATCCATCTTTGCATTTTCGTGATTCCATAAATCAATAATTCTGACACTTTCTAATGGATTTACTTCAAATAATGGTTCGTTGACACCTTCGGAAATAAGAGAAAAAATTGTATACAGAGTCTTATTTTCATCTTTCCATTCATTAACCCATACATTATCAATTAGCGTTGTAATTAATGGTTTCCAATTTTTATCCTGGAAAACATTAGAATTGTTTCTTTGAATCTTAATTACTTTTCCCCAATAAGTAAATTCCTCATTTATCCAATCTTGACGACCTGGAGCAAATGTATTTAATTCACAACCATATCCATTGAAAAATGCGATTGCAATTTCACGATGTAATCTTCCTTGACTTAATTGAAGTACACGAAAAATAGCAAATTCGGGTTTGATTATTTTATTTAGATTCAGTATTGGAGACAAATATATTGCATCGTGAACTCTACCGGAAACGATTCCTTGCATATCTTTTGTGATTGCCATTCCTTCTGAATACATTATTACACCTGATTTAACAGAATCAGCAGCATTCTGAAGCTCCACTGTCGAGCCACCTCTTGTATCAAGAACAACACCAGAGGCATTAATATCTTTAATTATTTTTGATAATCCACCATAATGATTTTGATTTTCTGTAGATAAATCCCAAGGATTGTAAGAAATGAAAAATTTTGTACCCTTTCTTTCCGAATATTCAGAAAGTTCTTTTAATTTTTTAATACCACCCGGCAAATCGTAATATAAATCCCATTGATTTCTTGGATCTAATCCCAAGGTAGGCCAGGTAGGCCATAGTATAAAGACATCAAATCCACCAAAATATTTTTCTGCTGTTTCTAAATATTCTTCATAAGTGTATTCTTCATAATATCGATCGTAAAAAAAGTTTTTATCCCACCCTGCTGTGCAGGAAATTGAATATTTGCTTCTTATCCATTTTAAATCTTCGCGTTCAAATAATCTATTGTCAAAACTCTCAACGTCATATAAGTATTTTTCCTGAAATACTTTTTTAAATCCATTCTGCCAATCCCCTGTAAAAGATTCAAAATAAATTTGATATTCAATAATTGAATTCGGAGGCATAATTGTATAGTATCTTCTTTTAGTAGCACCTTCAACTTTTTCTCTCCTAGCTAATGCGACAAGTGAATAATCCGTATTAACCAATTCAACAGAAGCATATCCCATTTCCCAAGCGTTATCAGGTAATATAACACTTATTGGTGATAATCCGGGTCTAAATAATTTTGCCCTAGTTAAAGAAAGAGGTCCATCAGATTTAATATAAATTATATCATCGTTAGCACCAAGGGGAACTAAATTTTCAATTCGTACTGTATCATTAGAAATATTTTCAATAGTAATTGAATAATTTATCGAGTTGTTAAATTTTTCTGCTTCAACAATTTTGAAATTCAATTTGTCTTCAAATTCAAACTTGTTTTCGCTTACTTGATATATATCGTTGGTTGAGAAGTACTTGTTATCAATTTGGAAAGAAAAAAAAGGAAGTTTATTTTTTAATTCAATTTCACTTCCATTTATTGAAATAGATTTTATAACAATACCTTTATCATAAGAAAAAAAAACTTTATCAAGATTTTGAGAAAATAAATTAGAAAGAACAATTATACTTAAAATCAGAGGGAAAATTATTTTCATTATACCCCTTTTATTTGTGATAAATTACATTTAAAATTTATCTGGATTGCTTACTAATTCTCCATCCTTATAATATTCTATGGTTAAATTTCCTTCTTCGTCATATATTAACCACTTACCATTTTTTTGGCCGTTCTTAAATTCACCTTCTTTATTGAGTTTCCCATCTTCCCAGTATTGTCTCCAATTTCCTTCCATTAATCCGTCAACAAATTTTCCTTCTTGGAATTTTTCTGCGTTATCATACCAATGAATCCAATCGCCATCCTCTTTCCCATCTTTCATATTTCCTTCTCTTGCTAATTCCCCATTCTCATGCCATAACTTCCAGAGACCATTCTCTTTGTCATCCATAAAATTTCCTTCCTGTTTAATATTACCGTTGTCGTACCAAAACGTCCACTTACCCGTCCTTTTATCATCAACATACTCACCGGATTCTTTTAGTTCACCATTTTCATACCAATTTTTCCATAACCCAACAGAATTACCATTCTTATAATTACCTTCTCCGCTTTTTAATCCGTTTTCATAGTAATATGTCCAAAGTCCTTCCTCTTTACCATAATCAGCTTTTCCTTCACTTTTCTTTTGTCCATTCTCGTAATAAAAAATCCATTTACCCTGTTCTTTACCATTAACAACACTCCCCTGCTTCATCAAATTCCCGTTCTGATAATAAAAAATCCAATCACCGTTTTCCTTTCCATCGATTGCAGTTCCTTCTTTCATTTTTTCACCATTAGGATACCAGAAAGTCCAGAATCCATTTTCAAGTCCATCTTTAAATTCACCCTCTCGTGCTTTGATCGTTTCAGTATACCAATATATCCACTTCCCGTCTGGTTTTCCCGATTTGAAATTTCCAAGACATCTTAAAATTCCAAATTCCTTATCGTCATAATAGTCTGTCCATTGACCTTCTTCTTTCCCAGCAACAGCTGTACCCTGCCTGATTATATTTCCATTCTCATCCCAGAAAATCCATAATCCTTCTTCTAAACCATTTTTATATTCACCTTCTTTCATCTTCATACCATTTTCATACCAATAGGTCCATTTATCATCTCTTTTGCCATCAATAAAATTTCCTTCCATATTTTTATTCCCATTTTCATACCATGTAACCCAAACTCCATTTTCTTTTCCTTGAGTTGCACTTCCTTCGCTCATTTTATTTCCGTTCTTATGCCAAAAAGTCCACACGCCTGTTTCCATATTATTCTCCACCATGCCCTCTTTGAACTTATTTCCATTATCGTAATAGAAGATCCAAAGACCAAATCGAATACCATTATTATATTCACCAATCACCTTGATGTTACCTAAATTCTCCACATCCATATACTCCGTCCACATACCATGCTTTTGTCCATTTTCATTATATTGATTGGGAGTTTGACTATAAGAAACTGAAATAAAAATTGCAACAAATAACAATTGCTTTATAACTTTTAAATATCTCATAACTCCTCTTTTGATTTTTTATATCCATAACAAATATAAAAATCATATAAAAATTAAACAAATAAGAATTATTATATTTAATATGCTAAATATTATTGGTTATTTGCTGTGTGCTATTTATTTTGAAACGCAAATTTTAAGATTTAATAAATGAACCAAGTAATTAACATAAATAATTCATCCCGTTCAAGATTTTTTGGTTTAAAAGACAAAATCAAAAAATTACTATACTTAACCTCACTATTATCAGGTTTAGTAATTGGACTTTTACTTTTTGCTTTCTTTACTCCAAATTATTATTCTGAAAAAGGTACTAAAAGGATATTTGTTGAAAGAGGAGCGACATTTAATAATATTATTGATACTTTATATTACAATAATGTTATCTCAAACCGTTATAATATTAAAATTGTTTCATACATAACAGGTGGAACGAATAAAATACGAGCCGGAAGTTACGACATCCCAAATGGATTAACCTATAATGAGATAATGGACATATTAATTTCTAATTTTTCTTTGGGTGAAAAATTAGTAACAATACAAGAAGGAATTTGGCAACCAAATCTAGCACGAATTTTCAAAAATGAACTTGGATTGGATTCTTCTAAGATAATGGGATTGTCACAAGATATTACTTTCATTCATAGGCTTGGATTGGATGTAGAGAATTTAGAGGGGTACTTATTACCTGAGACCTATTATTTTTACCTCGATCGAAATGAGGAACAGGTATTAAGGAAACTGAAAGAGGAAATGGATAAAATATTTGATGACAGCGCAAGAGTTCAAATGGAAAGAATAGGTATGACAAAAAATCAGATATTGATTTTGGCATCCATAATAGAAGGTGAATCAAATAAAATGGAAGAATTTAAAACTATCTCTGGTGTTTATCATAACAGATTAGAAAAAGGAATGCTCCTTCAAGCGGATCCTACGGTTCAGTTTTTAATTAGAAATAGAGATGATAAACGGGTCAAATCTTCTGACTTAACATTAGACTCGCCATACAATACATATAAATATGTTGGTTTACCTCCATCTCCTATAAATAATCCTGGTAAAGCAGCAATTGAAGCAGCATTATATCCCGAACAACACGATTATCTATATTTTGTCGCCGATGGGACTGGGGGACATAAATTTGCAAAAACATATTCAGAACATCAAATATATGTGCGAGAGTACAGAAGATGGCTAAGAAGTCAATAATAAATACCTACATCGTAATTTTAACTGGATTAATTTTATTTAATTGTGCAAATCCCTTACCTCCCGGTGGTGGTGAAATTGATAAAATTCCTCCAGAAGTTGTTGAGGTATACCCACCTAATGGAACTACCAATTTTTCTGGTGATGAAATAGAAATATCACTATCCGAATGGTGTGATAAAAGGTCTGTTCAGAATGCAATTTTTATTTCACCACAAATTAATATACTTGAGTATAGCTGGACTGGAAAAACTTTAACTATTTCTTTCGATGACACCTTGAAACCAAATACAACTTATACAGTAACAGTTGGAACGGATATTGAGGATCTAAATAACAGGAATAAAATGACAGAAGCATTCAACTTTGTTTTTTCAACAGGATCGAAAATTGATATCTGTCAAGTAAATGGAAATGTTTATGATAAAGAACAAGCGGGAATAATGATTTATGCTTATAAGAAAAATGGAGAGGATATAACTCCATCTGAAATAAAACCTAATTATTTAACTCAAGTCGGAACTAATGGTAACTATAAGTTGCTAGGTCTTTCTGAAGGTGAATACAGAATATTTGCGATTCGGGATAAATTCAGGGATCTAATTTATGATGTTGAAGAAGATGATTTTGGTGTTCCTTTTTCAGACATTTTTCTTTCAGAGAAGGATTCGATTTTTACTGGTCTAAACTACTTAATTACTACGAGAGATACAACAAAACCACATTTAATAAATGTTACCAATACAGATAAAAATAATATTCTTGTAGAATGCAGCGAACCAATAAACATAAGTAAATTAAGTACATTAGATTTTTACATATATGATTCGACAAATGATGGTAGTGTTGATATAAAATATTTATTTAAAGGAAAAGCAAAAGATAATTTTTTCTTCTTATCATTTAAAAATGATTTTAATGAAGATGATGAACTTTTTCTAATTGCAAATAAATTAATTGATATGAGTAACAACATAACTGAAAATGAAAGAGTTGAATTAGTTCCAAATGTAAAACCTGATACCTCGTATCCAAAAATATTTAAGACAGAAACTGATTATGGAAACAATTTAATCGATTATGATAGTGCAACAATTACTTTATATTTAGATGAAGGATTCAACACAAAAGAACAAAATAATCTAATTCAATTTGTTAATAAATCAAATCAAATTTTTAATTCTGAAATTAATTATCCCGATGATGCAACAATGAATATTAAAATAATTGACAAACTAAAACAAAAAGAGGATTACAAATTAAAAGTTGATTTCAGTAAAATAGTTGACGCTGCTGGCAATAAAATCGATTCTGTCTTTAGTTTTGATTTTAATACAGTTTCAGAGACGAATTTTTCAGGTGTATCTGGAAAAATTATAAAAAAAGGAACTGAGAAGGTTGTTGTAATATTGCAGAGTATCTTAAAGGAAGGCCGTAATTATAAATACAATTGCGAAAATTCCAATTTCAAATTTGAAAAAGTAATCCCAGGTGATTATTTCCTTTGGAGTTTTATTGATAAAAATGAGGATGGTGAATACAATTTTGGCGAAGTTCTACCTTTTCAGCCTGCGGAAGTATTCACATTTCATCCGGATACAATCAGTTTAAGAGCACGATGGCCAATAGAGGATGTGATCATAAAATTTGAATAAATTATTTATTATTACACAAAAATATTTTTAACAAATTATAAATTCTAATTATGAAAGTTTACACAAAAGAACAATTAGCACAATATGATTTATCACTGACTTATGACGATATAAGTTTAATACCAACCGAAATCTCTGATGTAATTAGTAGAAGAGATATTTTAACTCGAACAAAATTTTTAGGTCTAGATCTTGGATTGCCTGTTATTTCAAGTCCAATGGACACTGTTACAGGCATAAGGATGGCTTTAGAGTTGGATAGATTGGGATGTCTGGGAATAATAAATAGATTTGACTTATCAATCGATGAATTAATAAAGAATGCTGATTCAAACGGAATAAAAGCAGTAGCTATTGGATTAAACACAGATGAAGAATTATTAGAGAAATTTGCCGAACGAAATTTAATTCTGTGTCTTGATATTGCCAATGCAAACAACGTTAGAGTTTTAGAGCAA
>JAFGPR010000205.1 GCA_016936095.1 Ignavibacteriales bacterium
ACAGCTTTGAAATCGGGACTACCCCAAAATGCGGAATCTTTTCTTACTTCTTCAAAACCAAATTTTACTCTGTCATAAGGTGTAACACTTATAAAATTTGAATCGTTTAAAATTGAATTATAAAATAAATCAAAATCTTTTTCTATTGCCCAGCCGAATACATTGTTTAATACTTTTTCTACTTCACTAACTTCCGATGGTTCTTTTATAACCGGATAACCTAGCTCTTTCCACTTTTTTATTCCTTCATAAAGATGATAAAGATTTTTAAAACCCATATTCATCATTTTTTCTTTACCAATTTTACTTCTGTGTCCACTTGTACAATAAATTAGATAAACTTTTTCTTTATCTAGGCAATTCACCCAACTAGCAAACTGCTCAGAGAAGACATCAAAATATAAAGCATTCTCGATGTGTCCAGTTGCAAACAATTTTTGTGGACTCAAATCTATAATGATAAAATTAACATCCCCACTATACTTCTGAATCAGTTGGAAAGTTTGTTCGCAAGTTAAATCTTCAACAATATTTTGCGAGAAAGAAATATTCAATGACAAAATAAATAAGTAGAATAAAGGTTTTAAAGTTTTCATAAATTTTCTCTTTTTTATTTACAATATAATGGTGTTGTGGCTAAGCTGAATCCCAGTATAACAACACAAATTGACTGTTACTAACTTTTATTTATTCAAAATGCTTCTTAGAACAACCTACCTTGAAAATCAACTTAGTTTTGCAAACACAATTAAATAATAACACAAATTCCGCACTAAAAAACAATGTCCGTGTTGAGCGGCAGGTTATGCAAAGGTTACATATTGGGAAAAGGGAATCGCAAAACGACAGTAAACTTTTTATCATTAATTTCAATTGATTGTTTTTCTCCACGTTTTTTAAGAAATTGGATTAAATCATCATAATATTTACGATCTATATATATACTATACATCTCTCCCCAGTCAATCGTATCTGGTGAATTTAAATCGGGCCATCCTTCTGGCCATTTAAGCGACTCACCTAGAGAATGGCTATAATCCCATACCATAGCTTCAATTTTATCTGGCAACCAAATTTTTGCATTATCATTCTTAAAGCTTATTAATTTGTCAAAAAGATCAAGAAAAGATTTAGGAGTTTTTGCCCTTGCTTCTGTTACATTTCTTATTGAACCATATACATTGATTGCTTTAACTGAGTCAAATATAATATATAATGTATTGTCAGGTTGGTCTGTCCAATAAGATGCAATTATCTGTTCTGGCAATGTGAATAAAGAATCTGAAATAGCAAAATAATTTATTAGGCTATCTTTTTGTTGAATTGTTAATTTAACTGATAGATTGATATCATTTTCAATATCTTTGTAAATTACTATTCCACTATCATAGAGTGCAAATGTTGGGGTATCGGAACCAATTGCCATAGCCCATGGATCGTATTCAATCAATACAATTTGTGGATAGCCATATTCTTGATTAAATTCTTGTGAATAAAGATTCGAACAAACGAGAACAATAAATATAATATGTAATATTTTCATTAGAATTTCCCTTTATATAATGACGTTGTTTCTAAGCCGCCGCCCAACCAAACAATGCAGCTTTGAAAAACGAACGCCAATAAATTTATAAATACTTTTTTATTGTAAACCACCTTAAAGAGCAATTAACTTTTACAACGCAACCTAATAAAAATACAAATGCTGAACAGTTTAAAGCGGTCGGCTTGGAAAACTGGTTATGCCTTTATTTCTTCAAAATCATTTCCTCTCACTTCAATTCGATAACTATCAAGATATTCTCGAATTTTAGTAAGCTCTTTTAAATAATAATCAGAAATATCATTTTCATTTGTTATAAAGTTTATAAAATCTTTTAACATCTCTAAAACTTCCAATGAAACTGAAATAAATTGATTGACATGGATTGATACCAAATTATCATTTGGATGCAATTCACCATTATCTTCATCTAAATAGTGGGTTAAAAGACTTGTCCATGTTCCATGAACATGATGAGAACCAAGTCTTTGAATTACAGTATATGGTAATTCATCATTTTCATAATCCAGATTTTTAATTCTAGTTTCGAAAGTTGGTAATCTAGGAAAGCTTTCAAAATCTTTTCTATCAATTCCAGATAAATAAATACCACGATTTATTGATTCCAACATTCTCTTTTCTATTTCAAGAATTTTACCATCTCTAGATTTAATCTTTTGTTTAATATTTTTTTCTAATTCAATGTCGCTTTTCAATCCGCTAATTAAAAATCTCTCAAAAGAATTCTCCTTCTCATATTTGCATAACCATCTGACATTTATTGCAGATTCTTGAATGCATCTATCAAGAATCGCTGTAGTTTCACCAAATTTACCATTACAGGATAGTGACACATTTGCTAACATCAATCTCGAACATCTGTTTAATAATCCCGTTAATAAACCATAATGAGCATTTGATATATTCTTAATTCCCGGAGACTTTTTGTTAATACACGAAATCAGACTACAGATGATTCCAACATGCTTATATATCTCAAAGAATATTGGTCGATAATCTTCCGCTTCTTTACAAGAATCGACCTTTGTCTTATCAAAAAATGGCAAATCGGGAAATACTAATTCTTGCATAATTCTCTTAAAGGTATAACGGCGTTTTGGCTAAGGCGCAGCCCAAAACAACAATGCCACATTTATTAAATAACTTTTTAATTAGAACAAACTTTCATTTACAAACTACGCTGAACAACAAAGTTGAAACGGAACTACTAACTTTTAAACTGCACAAATGCCGAATGCGAAAACGGCGTCCGCTTGATTGGCTGGTTAGGCATAATTATACTTTACCATTATTTAGATCATCTAACCATTCAGAAACAATTCCAGCAGAAAATCCAAGTCCTTCGTTTAATCCTTCTTCTTCGTGATTTATTTTATTATATAAATTTTCGGTTATAATTCCGATTACATCACCTCGACGGTTTATAATTGGACCACCGCTATTACCTCCACGTACAAATGTCGAGATTATCAAATGCTGAATGTCATTAGTGTACTTTGCAATAATTGTAGATACTTCACCTTTACTCGCAATCAAATATGCATCATCAGACATTGGGATAGGTGGATATCCCAGAATGACAACTTCTTCTAAAAGGTTTCTATCTGTTCCGGTTGTAAATGATTGGATGCCTTTGACGTTTTCTGGCAGTTCAATAATTGCTAAGTCTAAATCAGTAATTAATTTTGGTCGAATTATTTTTGCCACTTCATAAATATTTGGGTCTTCCTCAAATTGTATTTTGAAATTATGTAAATCATCCACAACGTGTTTTGCAGTGGCAATCCTATTTGGAGAAATCAAGAAGCCAGTCCCTATTCCTTTTTCATTTGGGACAAATATTTTTGCAACTGACTTTTTCCATTTTTCAATGATGTATTGTCCACCGTGGATATATTCCAAATATCTATTTCTCAGCAGTAACTCTTCACCAATGAGAGTTATTACTTTTTTTTGTGTATTAATCGAATCATCTAAAGTATATGATTCTATTAAATCATATTGTTCCAACTTTTTTAGTGTTCTATTAATCTGTGATTTCTGAACTGGATTTCTTTTATTCCCTTGGATATAATAGATCAAAATATGCGGTTCCAAACTTCCATTCCATACTAAGTCCGGGAAAATTGGTGTATTTAGCTTTTTCCACTCATTCCGTTCAGCATACTTGTCATTATTCTTAGGAAGAGTTAAATATAAAAATTCAAGAATTGCACCAGCTGGATCATCAATAATATTTTTTGCCATAAACCATCCATTTATTATGTAATATGCCTAACGACGTTGCCGATAACCCGCCGCCCAACACAGCAATGCAGATTTAAAAACAATTGCCAATAATTATTTATTAATTCGTTTACTTAACTACACTCAAAGAGTAACTAACTTTTAAAATAAAACTTTATAACCACAATAATGCCGCTACGTTTAAAGCGGGTGGCTTGAAGAACTTGTTAGGTTTACTTTCATATATAAATGGATAACATTTTTTAAATAATATATTAACCGATAGAACAGTATTCACAAATACTAGAAAAAATTTTCAGGCCATAAATATTTCGGCAAATATTGTCTAATTAATTTTGCTTGTGAAGTATATCCTCGCTTTTCAACCTCGCGTAAAAAATATGGCCAAGGAGGAATATTACTAACATACGGTTTTGAGTCAGCACCGGTATACATTCCACCGCTTGAACCAGTATATAAACCGCCGCCAGAACCAGTGTATAATCCTCCTCCGGCACCAGTATACAATCCACCACCAACCCCAGTATATAAACCTCCGCCAACACCAGTATATAATCCACCACCTACACCCGTATACATCCCTCCACCAACACCGGTATACAATCCACCGCCAACGCCAGTATATGCACCACCTCCAACTCCGGTATACATTCCACCACCAACACCAGTATACAAACCTCCACCAACCCCAGTATAAAGATTTCTTGGCCAATAATTCTTTTCCATTTTAATCTCTATTTTTAGTAAGCCTAACTATTAATTATACTGCAAAAAATCTACCTAACAAACAAGCAATTTGCAGGTTATAATCTATTCTATAATTTGTTATTATAAATATATTAAACATTTAGTTTGTAAAAATGCCATATAACATACTGTTTAAAATAGTAAGTTATTAAATAATTTTATTTCTTGTTGCTGTACCATGTAAACTATTTCAAATTCTCATAACGAAAATACAATAAATTTAAAAACTCACAAGACAAAATTAAAAAAAGTATAAACAATATTTACTCCTCAATCTTTTCTTAAGCGGTTCGTATTCCATAATTGTGTTGGATGTGTTTAATTGAATTGTTACTAAAGACTTTGAAAAACCTCTTCATGTTATATTGAGCCCTTCACTTCGTTCAAGGGTAAACTTAGCGAAATATCTCATTTTTTATATTAAATGAGATACTTCAGTCCTATAAAGAGGACTTCAGTATGACAAATACCTAGTTTTTCAAAGGATTCTTACTATTATTTCAAATAATCCTGATAAGTATTAAATAACCATTCTTTTAAAGGTTCATTTATTTGGATTTTATCCATCCAATTAGGAATTTTATACCAAGCATAATCGAAAATAACAACTGATACTTCATTGAGAGATGCAACTTGTTTTTCTGGAGATAATTGCCCGTGTTGATTAAATGGATAACCACTCGTTATCGGAAGTTGTTTTATCCTCTCAGGAGTTACTTTCGATGTAATTACTCCACTTAAAACTGCTTGATGTAAAAATAATTTTTTTAAAAATGTTGTGCATACATTGATTTGATAATTTTCATCTTTTAATAATTTAGTTAAAATTCTAACCCATTCCTTACAAATACCTAATCTTGGATTTATTGCATAAACTTCGCAATTGTAATAAGGTTGAATTTCTACTTCATCAACAATTGTTTTAATGGTAGGAATATTTTTATAATCTAATTTAGTTTCTTTGTAAATTGGTGCCCAATAATCATTCGGTTCTGTATTTGGAGGAATACCAATTGTGTTTACAAGAGAAACAGGGCGAACTGCTATATCAAAATTGTTGTGTAGATTCAAAGCATCAAGTGAATTTAAAACTATTACTCCAGGGTCAAACCAAATCAATGTTTGAATTTCATCTTTCACAATATTTTCTACTTGAGCCATTGCAAATGCTTTGAATGCTAATGGATATTCAAGCAATGCTTTATCCATTTCCAGAGGTATAAGTTGAATATTTTCTCCTTTTAATGAAGTAGAAGGAAAATTTTCTACATCACCAAGCACAACATAAATTTTAGAATCTTTATAATCGCCGCTCAATTCACGAATACTTTTTATTAGTGCTTTTACAGAACGTTCTTGTTCGTTATCAGAAACATAAGTTACAATTGCAGTTTTTTCATCATTCGTTCCGATTAAATGTAATACGTTAGCGGGAAAAAATTGTGTCGTTGAAATTAATGGTATTATAAAAATATATTTCTTCATTATTAAACTTTTTATTTTAAGAATTAAGTTTTATTTGCTGTGTTATAAAACCACAAATTAAAATTTGAATACTCTTAATTTATTTCTTCGGTTTTAATTCTTCAATAACTTTAGCATCTATCCAGTATATATCATTATTCCCATTTTGTGGACTATTTAATATTTCGAGCATACTACTTAATTTTTTATCCATAGATTTTTTTTCGATTTCATCGCTTACCATTTGTGCAGAAAAAAATAAATATTTTCCATCAGGTGGAACTGAAGCTGAAATTGCATTTGAACCTGTAATATTAATTTCAGGACCAAAAGGAATTCCTTCGTTCCAGTTATCATTTTCATCTCTGAAAAAAATATAATAATTTACACAACCAGGATTAATATCACTTTCTCTTCCACCAACACAACCAATAAGATAGCTTTCATCTGGTGAAATAAATGCATTGAAAATTGTAGTACCTGGTTTATTTATTATTTCAGGTAACAATTCTGGTTCAAGATATTTTCCATCTACTTTTCTTGAGCGGAGGATAACAGATGTATTTGTCTTTTTATCACTTCTTGTAAAATATATGGTTCCATCTTTGGTAATCGATGGATAAAATTGTGAATTTAATTGATTGATTGTTTTATCGGGATTATAAATTTCTCCCCAAGTACCGTCGGAATTTTTATCTGATGCCCAAATATTTTGATAAAACCATCCCGGTTTTGGTTCTTTCCCTTCAGGTGGTCGAGTTGATAAAAAATAAATAGTGTTTCCATCATGAGAGAAACAAGGTTCAAGGTAAAAGAATTGTTCATCTTGAGCAAATGATGCAACTTCTGGTTCTGTCCATTTGCCTTCGACTAATTTAGTTTGCATAATTGTAATATTGAAGTTTGTTAGCAAGCCATAAAAAATTTCTTTCCCATCAGGTGAGATTGTAATATCCCTTTCACCAAATCCAGTAGCAATTATCTCAGGAGCAAATAATTCAGGTGTCATTCCTGGTGGTGTTTGTCCAAGATAAGGACCTGTGAGTGTAGGAAATTCGTTTTGACCAATAATAAATATTGTATTAAATAAAAATACAATATTAGCTAGGATTAATTTTTTCATTTTGATTTTTCCTTATAATGATTTATTAGGTTTTCTTCTAACTTTAGAGATTATCTAAAAAATAATTAGGAATAATTGTTGGTTCTATTTTATTCCTCAGATGAAATATCAAAGAGCTTACGGCTCATAATAAATATATTCCAAGACATTAGAATTTCAAAAAAACCTTATATTCTCTTGAAATCGACACTTTGGAAGAAAAATCTATCAGACGATGGAGTAAAAATAAAACCAACTATTTCTTCATTACTATTTCTGATGAATTTCAAAAAACCCAGTTTGCAGAAAAATTCATCCCTATCAATCTGCTGCAATCTCATATCAGTACTTCTATTTTGATACAACACAAGATGACTATTTTCTAAACGGATATAGTACACGGTGCTGTAATTATCACAATAATAATTTCCGGGACAAGCATTAAGGCAGTCAGCATTATTTTTTTCTTCTACTTCGATGCGGTTGGCGATCATCTTCTGACCTCTAATTATAAGAATAGCCTTGCTGTTTTTTTGTTTATCATCATCTATGAATTCAATGCTGTTTTCACCTAAAATATTACTAAACGAATTATCTCCGGTTCGAAACAAATCATCCTCTCCAAGCCCATAAAATGCACAATGAAGAAGATTCTCTTCCACATTAACTGCAACCTTCGCATTTATACCTTCAACCAAATATCCTCCGGAAAATTTTTCGGTTAAATCCTTGTTAAAAGCCAGAAATTCTTGTGGATTACCTGAAATGTTTTCTGAAATAGTTGATTTCCCAAGTGCAAGATCAAAGATATCAAATCCCAGTCCATTAACATCCAATGAATTCGTATTTGCCAGAATAGTTATACCCAATTCTGAAACCGGACAATAAATCATAAAAGTTTTATAACCACCAGTACTTCCTGAGTGTTGTATAAACATATATCCATTTCTTTCTCCAATCCCAACTCCATTTCCATATGTACTTTCACTTCCATCATTCAATTTACCTTTCTGAAACATTTTTGTAATAATACTTTCTCCACCAATTTTTAGGGAACGATAATTATCCATCCATTTAGCCATATCTTCGGCATTTGAATAGAGGTGAGAATGTCCGCAGAAATTAACCCAGTTCGAACCATAATTAAATATTTCCCCATCTTCCTTACGGTAATGTCCAGCCCGGTTGGAAATTAATTGTGTACTGTTTTGTATAAAGGTAGAATTCTTCATGTCCAAAGGATCGAAAATATTACTTTTAACCCATTGCCGAAATAATATTCCAGTTACTTTCTCAATTATTTGCGACAATAGTATATAGTTCGAGTTACTATAAACCCATTGCGAACCAGGATCAAACAGTAATTCCTTTTGCTTTTTCAAAAATGTAAACACCTCATTCAATGTATAATGATCCAGTTCATCATATCCGCCGAAAGTTGTCATCATATCATAGTAATCCCATATTCCGCTCGTATGATTAAGAAGATGCTGAATGGTTACTGGCTTTGAATAATCTGGTAGTTCGGGAATATATTTATGAATATCGTCGTTCAGATTTAATTTACCCTCTTTTTCCAGAAGTAGGATTGAAAAAGCGGTGAATTGTTTTGATACTGAGGCAAGGTTGAACTCTGTCTTTGATGTTATTGGGATATTATGTTCAATATCTGCAAGACCATAACATTTATTATAAATGATATTACCGTTTTTAATTACAACTACCGCAACACCAGGCTCGTTTTCTGTAATCTTGTTCTTTAAAATACTATCAACTCGTTGTGTTAAGTCTTCATAATCCTTAGTCTGACCGAATAAGGATACAGATACTGTTGTGGAAATTCCAATCGTTAATATCAAAGTTATCACAAATTTTGTAATCAATTTTTTCATTTTGATTACTCCAATTTTTATTGACTTAATTATTCTAACATTCATTCTTTTGGTCTCAGCTCAATAATTTTATTTTCAATCGGCATCCACCACATTCCACCCGTTACATAGAACAAATATTTACCATCTGGTGAGATACGAGGACTCAAACCTCCTTTTTCTATTGAACCTCCCTCGAGCATTGTTGCCGGCAACCAATTCCCTGATTTATTTTTGTAGCTGATAAAGATACCAGAATCCTCAGGACCAGTCAATATTCTAGTAAATATGATGTAAGATTCATCAGGTGCGATATGGGGGCAAGTTTCGGTACCTGATGTATTGATCACCGGTTCCATACTAACTGGTTTTGTATACTCACCATTCACAAGTTTGGAATAGTAAATATCACCTATACCTCCCTGAGATTTTCCAGTTATATCCTGAAATTGAAAGTACAATGTTCCGGAATCTGATATAGAAATACTCCAATGTAATGGTGTTTCATTTACATTAGAACTAATTGGTTTAAGATCTGACCACCCCGATGAGGTTTTTTCAGAATACCAGATTGTTTCTTTATCCTGCGACACAGCCCCTATGCGAAACGAAGTGACGAACATTTTTTTACCATCGGTTGTAAGACAAGGATTATCATACTGGTTTGAATCGTACTTACAGAATGATATCAATTCTGGTTTTGTCCAATACCCATTATCGACCTTTGTAAACCATATTTTTCTATCCTCACCACTCCAGTAAAATTCATTTCCATCAGGACTTATAGCCACACTGCTATGGTTTCTCTCATTAGAAACTACACCGGGGAAAAATAATTCTGGAGCATTTAGTGGTGGCTTTTGACCAATATATGGACCTGTAAGTTTTGGGAAGTTACCTTCCTGTGCATTAATTGTTGTTGCTATTATTAGCATACAATTGAATAGAATTAATTTTTTCATTTTGATTTTCACTTTAGTCTATTTTTTTATTAATATTTTCTTATTTCAATTCTTTTATAATTTTTGAAGAAACATTTTTAATTCTTTTGTAGTTGCTCCAACATCTTTCTTGCCTTATTGTTTTTAGGATTTAACTCCAAAGATTTTTCATAGTTTATAATTGCATTTTTGGTGTCCCCATTCTTCATATATGCTTCTCCAAGACTATCCCAGACATTGAATGACTCAGGAAATAATTCAACCGATATTTTAAATATTTCAATAGCTTCAGAAGTTTTATCTGTTTTTAAGAAACGATAGCCGATTTGAATAAATTCATTTTCATTAAAATACTTGAGATTATCGTTTCTTAGTTGTTTATATTTTTTTAGTCCATTATCTAATCCATCGATTAAAATGGTTCGCTCAATTTCATGAGCAGCAGATTCAGTAATGAATTTTTCAAGATTTTTTAATTTATTTTGAATTATTGCTTCATTAGGTCGTATTTTTAAAAATTCTTCATAATATTTTTTTGCTTCTTCGTATTTACCTCTTTTTACATTCAGTTCAGCTACACGAAATAATCCATCCAGTGATTTTGGGTATTGTGTAAGTATGTATTCATAAATACGTCCGGCTTCTTTATCGTTTCCTTCATTAGCAAGTTTTTCTCCAACTTCTCGTAGTGTTATATCTGATATATTCACTTGGAATCCAAATTTGTCTGAAAATGTTTGATAGTATCTTTTTACATCATCTAAATTTTTAATACTAATATCCTTTGGTATTTTATATTCGTAAAAGAGTTCTTTCAATCCATATTGAATGTCAGTTGACATTAAAAAATCGTCTTCAGGTTCTGTAAGGCGAAATTCAAAACGGAAATTTTCCGGTAGGTTAGTTTCAATTATTTCCTTTTGTTGTAAAGCTACTTGAAAATTTGGGCTCTCTTTATTGACTTTCATAAAAAGAAATTTATTTAATGACTTATTTGAGTTGAAAAATGATTTTGCTTCAGTAAGTAAATATTCAGATATTACCGTAGGATTTTGAAATGAGTTATCAAGCATAAATGCATCAAATAAATTTATATGTTTCATCAGTGTATATAATCCAAAGCAATTTCCTGCTTGAGGACCAATTAATATATTATAATCTGCAGTTCGAAAATTATTTTTAACAAAAGGTATTAGCTCTTCTGTAAAGTATCGAATAAAATTTTCAATTCCTCCGGGACTTCCATCGGGTTTCATTGGTCTCAAATCCCGATATCTATCTGTGTTGTCAATACCGATCAATATGACTTGAGGAATTCTATTTGCATTATATAATCTTTCTATTATAGAAGCAGCATCGGCAAAGTATGTCAACACATAATCCCCGTATGAATGATAAACAACAGGATAGTTCAAATTTGTATCTTCATATCCTACTGGTAAACGCACAAGAATGTGGCGTTCCTCTCCTAATATTTTTGAATTGATAATATAGTACTTACCAATAACTACATCGTCTCCGTCTTTTTGTGCAGAAGTGCAAAGTGAAAATAGGAAGAAAATTATTAATGATAATATAGACTTACTCATATTGATTTCCTGATAATTTACAAGAATATTTTAAGTCGTGTTTAAAAAGACGTATTCTTTACAGAAATGTTACAAGAAAGTGAAGTATGTGTGAGATGATTTGTGGGTATTTTATTGAGTCCCGAAATTTCGGGACTCAATTTAAATATAATATCATTTATAAAAATTCGGCTCTATCACAATATCAATTCTTCTATTTTGTTCTCTTCCTTCTTTAGTATCATTGGATGCTATAGGTTTAGTTTCACCATATCCAACGTGGAAAAAATGATCCATAGGAATTTTAATATTGTTAGTTAAATACTGAAAGACTGCAAAAGCTCGTTCTTCAGATAGTTCTAAATTCTGGCTATCATTTCCTTGAGAATCTGTATGTCCTTCGACTGTAACATTTGCTTTAGGAAATAAATTTATTGATTCTATTACTTTAGTTAGCAAACTAAAATACTGGGATTCGATAGTTGATTTACCCGAAGGGAAACTCAATCCAATTAATCTTATAATAATCTTATCACTTATTTGTAGTACATTAGCTTCGTATGACAAAAATTTGCTTTTTACAATTTCAAATTGTTCTTTTGCTTTTTCAACAGTCCCGACTATTTCTTCTAATTTTGCTTTCTCTGTTTGAGTTTTTTCTAATTCGGCTTTTACGGTAGCAAGTTCGTTTTTGGCAGTTGTGTAATTATTACTTATTCCAATAAATTCTTGTTTTAATTTCTTGAGTTCTTCTTTAAGAATTGATATTTCCTTTTTGTTTTTTTCAGCTTTAACGTAAATTTCCTTGGAAGAGCTTTCAATTCCTTTATCAAGAATTTCTTGAGTCTCAAATAAATTGTGCAAATCCTTTAGTGCTTTTTCACAATTCAGAATTATATCCTCAGAAGTTTTTCTATCTTTTTTATTTTTTTCAATAATGTCTGAGATATATAATGCGTGTTTGATTTCTTGATAAGATCTAAAAGAATTTTCTCTTACAAAATCAGCTCGTACGGGAGATTTCGTAAGTTCCTGTTCCACTAGTGCTAAAAGTTGTGTAGCGGCTGTGAAAGTTGCTGGAGCATTATCTTCTGCATCATTATCTTCCGCTAATGCAATATTCTTTTTAATTTCGGGAATATAAAATCTTTTAGCTGCATCAATTTCTGCATCGTGATAAAGTTTAATTAAATTATTTGCTTCAGTATCCGGATTTTTAATTTCTCCTTTTTCAAATAGCAAACAAGTTGCTTCCAGATTCTCTTCAGCTTTATTCCATAATTCGGGAGCGTAATTCTTTGAATTATATTTGTCCGCCAATATCCTTTCATTTATAACCTTTTCAAAAAAAGGAATTGCTTTTTCGGAAATTTCAATTGCATTATTGAAATTTTCTAAAGCATATTTTTTTTGTTCTGTGATTTCGGACTCTTGTTTGTTTAATGTAATACTTCGTTTGACCTCGTCATAGTATAACATTCCTTTTCCATAATTAGCTGGGGATAAAATAGCTGCATTTAATTTATTCGCTTTTTCGATTGAAAGTTCAATCTCATACAATTTTGAATTTTGAGAAAATACAGATGTAACCATTACAGCGAAAAAAATCACAAAAAGATTGCCGAAAAATTTCATATTTACTCCTAGTGAAATGAAAAATTTAATTCTAATTTGTAAAAACACTAAAACAAAAATA